>JANTGX010000018.1 GCA_024762755.1 Gammaproteobacteria bacterium | reverse complement strand
GGTCGTCTTCGCTGAGGGTGCTCAGGGGCTCGGCGGGGAGGGCCGGCAGGGCATGCCCGTGATAGGCGAAGCGCAGGCGCATCTGGTGAAAGGCCTGGCCGTCGGGGGACTGTTCGCCCGACAGGCGCAGCAGGGGGACGGGGGCCGCGGCGGGCAGTTGTTCCACCTCCAGGGGCCGTGGTGGCGGCAGCGGGGTGTCCGGCAGCGCCGTGACCAGCTGCCGGCTGAAAGCCTCGACCTCGGCGGCGGGCACTGTGGGTGCCTCCAGCAGCAGGGCCCACTGGGCCTCGCTGAGGGCGTCGCCGCGCAGGAGTCCGACCTCGCCGCGCGCGCTGTCGAGATACAGGGGCGGCTGTGTGCGCAGGGGCAGGGCCGGCGGCCGTATCTCGACGCAGAGGCGGGCGTCGCCGTTGGCCTCGGTCTGCCACTGGAGCAGCAGCTCGCGCGCCTCGCCGGGGCGCAGCGGCGGGCCGTCGAGAGCCTGCCAGAAGCCGCGCCCGCTGTGGATGATCCGGCGCAGCGCCAGTGCCCCCAGTTCGCCGCCGAGGGTGTGGTGACGCCAATGCTGGCCGGGCTGGGCGCCGATCAGGCGGCCGATCTCGCGGTCCTCCTCCCGGGCATAGCGCGGGTTTTGATAGCTGTCGGTGAACTGGTACAGCTGCACCGGCCGCCCCTTGCCCAGGCCGCCGCGCTTGAGCGGCCGGGTCACCACGAAGCGCACTTCCAGCACGCCGGGCTGGTCCGTGGCCTGCAGCAGGTAGGCGATGAATTCACCCTCTATGGGCGAGGAGGCGGTGTCGCCCCGGGTGAAGGCGTCCAGCCAACTCAGGGCCTGGGAGGCGGGCTGGTCCTGGTCTGTGAGGGGCTCGGCCTGGTAGGCCAGGCAGGCGGCGACCACGTGCTTGCAGTTGAAGCCCACCGGGCAGCTACAATCACCATGGACATCGATGGCGCCCGTCATCAGGCCGTCGATATGAATTTCCTGTTCATAGACCCGGCTACCGCTGCCCTGCACCACGCTGTGCAGGACCACCCGGTTGGTGTCGATGGCCTGTGCGCGCAGTGCCGAGACGCTACCTTGCTGAAAATAGCGCAGGCCGCGGCCATAACTGCCGGCATCGGTTTGGGTGCGGATATCACCGCGTTTGAGTGTGTGAGGAGAGCGTTGCATAGGTCGAGCCAGCCAATGAAAGTGGAAAGTATACCGAGTCGGAGGGGGGGTTTGGCTGCCCGGGAGCGTGGACGATCGATTGAGAGGGCTCTGTCCGGTGCGGTATCCTGTGCGCCTTTTTTCCCGCGAACATTCGTCCACCCATTTCCAGGCGTACACAGACCATGAGCCATCCCTACGATCCCCAGCACGTCGAACAGACCGCGCAGCAGTTTTGGGCCGAGCACGCCAGCTTCCGCGCCCTCGAGGACGCCGACAAGGAGAAGTTCTACTGCCTGGCCATGTTCCCCTATCCCAGTGGCCGTCTGCACATGGGGCACGTGCGCAACTACACCATCGGCGACGTCATCGCCCGCTACCAGCGCATGCAGGGCAAGAACGTCCTGCATCCCATGGGTTGGGACGCCTTCGGTCTGCCGGCGGAGAACGCCGCCATGAAGCACGGCGTGCCGCCGGCCCAGTGGACGCGCGAGAACATCGACTACATGCGTGGCCAGCTGCAGCGTCTCGGCCTGGGCTACGACTGGTCGCGTGAGTTCGCCACCTGCGATCCCGCCTACTACCGTTGGGAGCAGTGGCTGTTCACCCGCCTGTTCGACAAGGGCCTGGTGTACAAGAAGACCGCGCCGGTCAACTGGTGTCCCCACGACCTCACGGTGCTGGCCAACGAGCAGGTCATCGAGGGCCGCTGCTGGCGTTGCGACACCCCGGTGGAGCGGCGCGAGATCCCCCAGTACTTCATGAAGATCACCGCCTACGCCGAGGAACTGCTGGAGGGGCTGGACAAGCTCGACGGCTGGCCCGAGGCGGTGCGCACCATGCAGCGCAACTGGATCGGCCGCTCCGAGGGCGTGGAGGTGGAGTTCACCGTGGCCGACAGCCAGGAGCCCCTGCGCGTCTATACCACCCGTCCCGATACCCTGATGGGCGTGAGCTACGTGGCCGTGGCCCCCGAACATCCGCTGGCCCTGCGCGCCGCGCAGGACAACCCGGCGCTGGCGGCCTTCATCGACGAATGCAAGAAGATGGAGACCTCCGAGGCGGCCCTGGAGACCATGGAGAAAAAGGGCGTGGACACGGGCCTCGAGGCCATCCACCCCATCAGCGGCGAGCGCGTGCCCGTGTATGCCGCCAACTTCGTCCTCATGGGCTATGGCGAGGGCGCGGTGATGGCGGTGCCGGCGCACGACCAGCGCGACTGGGAGTTCGCGCGCAAATACGGCCTGCCCATCAAGCAGGTGATCGCCCCCGCTGACGGCAGCGAGGTGGACCTCTCAAAACAGGCCTTCACCGAAAAGGGCGTGTTGATCGACTCCGGCGAATTCACCGGCCTCAGCTCCGAGCAGGCCTTCCACGCCATCGCCGACTGGCTGACACGCCACGGCAAGGGCCGCCCGCGTACCCACTACCGTCTGCGCGACTGGGGCGTCTCACGCCAACGCTACTGGGGGGCGCCCATCCCCATCGTCAACTGCGAACACTGTGGCGCCGTGCCCGTGCCGGCGGACCAGCTGCCCGTGGTACTGCCCGAGGACGTGCGCCTCGACGAAGGCGTCGGTTCGCCCCTGGCGCGCATGCCCGAGTTCGTCGACACCGCCTGCCCCCGTTGTGGCCAGCCTGCCAAGCGCGAGACCGACACCTTCGACACCTTCATGGAGTCATCCTGGTACTACGCCCGTTTCACCTGCCCCGACAACGACCAGGCCATGCTCGACGAGCGCGCCCGTTACTGGCTGCCCGTGGACCAGTACATCGGTGGCATCGAGCACGCCATCCTGCACCTGTTGTACGCACGCTTCTTCCACCGCCTGATGCGCGACGAGGGTCTGGTCGAGGGCGACGAGCCCTTTGCCCGCCTGCTCACCCAGGGCATGGTGCTCAAGGACGGCGCCAAGATGTCCAAGTCCAAGGGCAACACCGTCGACCCGCAGGCGCTGATCGACAGATACGGCGCCGACACCGTGCGCCTGTTCACCATGTTTGCCGCCCCGCCCGAGCAGTCGCTGGAGTGGAACGACGACGCCGTGGAGGGGGCCTCGCGCTTCCTCAAGCGGGTGTGGCGTCTGGTGCACGATGAGGGCCGCCTGCCCGCCTTGCGCGCCTGGTATGCCGCGGGCGCGATCGTCGATCCCGCGCACCTGACACCGGCGCAGAGGCAGGCCCGTGCCGACATCCACGGCCTGTTGGAGCAGGCCAACCGCGACGTGGCCCGCTACCAGTTCAACACGGTGGTCGCCGCGGCCATGAAGATGGTCAATACCCTGGCGCCCATGGCGGCCGACGACAATCCTGCCTACGCCGAGGGGGTCGACCTGCTGTTACGCCTGCTGGCGCCCATCGTGCCGCACATCACCCACGCCCTGTGGCACGACCTGGGGCAGTCACGGCCCATCCTCGAGGCCGCTTGGCCCTTGCCCGACCCCGCCGCCCTGGTGCGTGACAGCGTCGAGCTGGTGGTGCAGGTCAACGGCAAGGTGCGCGGCAAGATCAGCGTGCCGGCCGATGCGGAGAAGGACGCCATCGAGGCCGCCGCCCTGGCGGACGAGAACGTGCAACGCTTCACCGAGGGGAAACAGGTGGTGAAGGTGATCGTGGTGCCGGGGCGGTTGGTGAACGTGGTGGTGAAGTAGGGGCGAAACGGCCGCGGTCGGGTCCGTCCCGACCCTCGCTCCCTGCCTCTTACGCGGCCGATACGCTGTTCCCCAGGGCTGGCCATCGCCCTGCACCGGGGGTGCCCCCGCCGGGTCTTGCCAGCAACGCCCCGGCCGCTAATCGAGTACAATCTGCCCATGCGTCAGCCGCTCGTTCCCGCCTTGTTCCTCTGCCTCCTGACAAGCCTCAGCGCCTGCGGTTTCCACCTGCGCGGTGCCGTGGTCCTGCCGCCGGAATTGCAGGTGATGGCGGTGCAGGATGCCCAGCCCTCGACACGCATTGCGCCACTGTTGCGGCGTGCCCTGCAGGCCCAGGGGGTACGTTTGGTCGATGACGCGGCGCAGCCGCATGCCCGGTTGCGCCTGTTGGGCGAATCCCTGGTGCGCCGGGTGGAGGCGGTGGACAACAACGGACGGGCGCTGCAATACGGCCTGCGCTACACGGTGCGTTTCAGCCTGCTGGGCCCGGACGGCACGCTCTGGCTGCCGCCCCAGGCGGTAAGTCTCCGGCGCGAGTTGCGCTTCGACGAGACCGACGTGCTGGGCGCCGGTGGCGAGCAGGCCCAACTCGAGGCGGAGATGCGTCGCGAGGTGGTGCGCGACATCCTGCGTCGCCTGTCGCACGCGGCGCCGGCCGGGGCGGGCGCATGAACCTGCGTCCGGAGCAGTTGCAGGAGCGCCTGCGCGCCGGTCTGGCACCGGTCTATCTGATCAGCGGTGACGAGCCGCTGCAGCAGGGCGAGGCCGGCGATGCGGTGCGTGGTGCGGCGCGTGCGCAGGGTTTCGGCGAGCGGCAGGTGATGCACGTGGAGGGCGGCTTCGACTGGCAGTCCCTGCTGGCCGAGGCCAATGCCCTCTCCCTCTTCGCCGAGCGCAAGCTGATCGAGCTGCGCCTGCCCTCGGGCAAGCCGGGCGCGGCGGGCACCAAGGCCTTGCTCGCGTATCTCGAGCGGCCGCCAGAGGACACCGTGCTGCTCATCGTCAGCGGCAAGCTGGACAAGGCGGCGCAGAAGACCCAGTGGTTCAAGGCGGTGGATCGGGCGGGCGTCACCGTACAGGTCTGGCCGGTGGAGCCGCGCGAGTTGCCGGGTTGGATCGAACGCCGTCTGCGCCAGCGGGGGTTGTCACCGGCCGCCGGCGCGGCGGCCCTGCTGGCCGAGCGGGTGGAGGGCAACCTGCTGGCCGCGGCGCAGGAGGTGGAAAAGCTGGTGCTGACCTGCGGCGGGGGCGAGCTGAGTGTCGAGGCGGTGGCGGCGGCGGTGGCCAACAGCGCCCGTTTCGACGCCTTCGGCCTGGTGGACGCCGCCCTGCTCGGCGATGCCGCCCGCGTCACCCGGATGCTGCACGGCCTGCAGACCGAGGGCGTGGAACCCCTGGCGCTGCTGTGGGCCGTGGTGCGCGAGTTGCGCAGCCTCGCGCAGATGGCGGCGCAGGTGGAGGCCGGCGTGCCGCGCGATCGTGCCCTGTCGCGGGTGTGGGGCAAGCGCAAGGGGGCGGTGGGGGCGGGGTTGGCCCGGCACAACGCCCGCCGTTGGCAGCAGATGTTGCGCCGTGCCGCGCGTATCGACCGTATCGCCAAGGGTGCCGCCGCGGGTAATGCCTGGGACGAGTTGCTACAATTGCTTCTTTTGCTCGCCGGCGTTCAGTTGTTTCGGCCGGTGGCCCAGGTTTGATGCCCACGGCGGGCTGCCGCATCCTGCAGCTCGCGCCCATGGGTCAGGTCGTTTTCGATGCGGGCCATGCCCGCTCTCCTTCATGGATCACAGGTGGACAGAGATGGATGTGAAACAGTACATGCAGAGCGTGGGGCAGCGCGCCCGCGCGGCCTCGCGCGACATGGCTCGGGCCAAGACCGCGGCCAAGAACGCAGCCCTGCTGAACATCGCCGCGGCCATCGAGTCCGACCAGGCGGCACTCCTCGCGGCCAATGCCAAGGATCTGGCGCAGGGGCGTCTGGACGGTCTCGACGCGGCCCTGCTGGATCGTCTGGAACTCAATCCCGAACGTATCGCCGGCATGGCCGAGGGCCTGCGCCAGATCGCCGCGCTGCCCGACCCGGTGGGCGAGATCAGCGATCTCAACTACCGCCCCTCCGGCATCCAGGTGGGCAAGATGCGCGTGCCGCTGGGGGTCATCGGCATCATCTACGAGTCGCGCCCCAACGTCACCGCCGACGCCGCCGGCCTGTGCCTGAAGTCGGGCAACGCCGCCATCCTGCGCGGCGGCTCCGAGGCCGTCCACTCCAACCAGGCCATTGCCGCCGCCATTCACAGCGGCCTGGCCGAGGCCGGCCTGCCCATCGACGCGGTGCAGGTGGTGGAGACCACCGACCGCGCCGCGGTGGGTGAACTCATCACCATGCCGGAATTCGTCGACGTCATCGTGCCGCGCGGCGGCAAGGGGCTCATCGAGCGCATCGCGCGCGATGCCCGGGTGCCGGTGATCAAGCACCTGCACGGTGTCTGCCACGTGTTCATCGACGGCGATGCCGACCTGGACAAGGCGGTGGCCATCGCCTTCAACGCCAAGACCCACCGCTACGGCGTGTGCAACGCCATGGAGACCCTGCTGGTGGACAGCGAGGTGGCCAGCATCGTACTGCCGCCCCTGGCGCAGAAGTATGCCGAGAAGGGGGTGGAGCTGCGCGGCTGCCCGCGCACCCGCGAGATCCTGCCCGAGGCCCGGGTGGCCACCGAGGCCGACTGGGACGAGGAGTACCTGGCGCCCATCCTCGCCATCCGCGTGGTGGACGGCCTGGACCAGGCGCTGGAGCATCTGCACCGGCACAGCTCCGGGCACACCGAGTCCATCGTCACCGAGGACTACAGCAAGGCGCGGCGCTTCCTCGCCGAGGTGGACTCCAGCTCGGTGATGGTCAATGCCTCCACCCGTTTCGCCGATGGCTTCGAGTACGGCCTGGGCGCCGAGATCGGCATCTCCACCGACAAGATCCACGTGCGTGGCCCGGTGGGCCTGGAGGGGCTCACCTCACAGAAATACATCGTCCTGGGGGACGGCCAGATCCGTGTCTGAGCGGCGCCTCCGTCGCCCATGATCGGGGTCTTCGGCGGCACCTTCGACCCGGTGCACTTCGGCCACCTGCGCCCCGCGCTGGAGGTGCACGAGGCGCTCGAGCTGCGGGAGATGCGCCTGATCCCCTGTTATCAGCCGCCCCATCGCGAGCCGCCGGCCGCCGATGCGCGGGCACGCCTGACCCTGCTGCGCGCAGCGGTGGGTGACGACACCCCGGGACTGCTGGTGGACAACCGTGAGATGCAGCGCGAGGGGGTCTCGTACATGGTGGACACCCTCGGATCGCTGCGCGAGGAGCTGGGCGACGAACCCCTCTGCCTGGTGCTCGGTGCCGACGCCTTCGCCCAGCTGCACACCTGGCACCGCTGGCAGGCCATCGTCGAACTGGCCCACCTGGTGGTGACCCACCGTCCGGGCTGGTCACTGGAGGCCGACCATCTGACGCCGCCGCTGCAATCCCTGTGGGCGCAGCGGCGGGTCGAAGACCGCGCCGCGCTGGCGGCGGCGCCGGCGGGCGCCATCCTGCTGCAAGCGGTGACCCAACTCGACATCTCGGCCACGCGCATCCGGCAGCTGGTGGCGGAGGGACGCAGCCCCCGCTTCCTGCTGCCGGAGGCGGTGTGGAATCTGATTCGCCTGCAAGGCCTGTACAACATCCATAGAGAACGCTAAATGAACGCGGAACAACTGACCCAACTGGTCGTGGACGCCCTGGACGAGCTCAAGGCCCAGGACGTGCACGTCATCGACGTACGCGGCAAGACTAGCATCACCGATATCATGGTGGTCGCCACCGGCACCTCCAACCGGCACGTCAAATCCCTTGCGGAGAATGTCGTCATGAAGGCCAAGGCGGCCGGTGTCCGCCCCCTCGGCGAGGAGGGCCTGGATGCCGGCGAATGGGCCCTCATCGACCTGGGCGACGTGGTGGTGCATGTGATGCAGCCCTCCATACGCGATTTCTACGCACTGGAGAAACTCTGGGGCGCCGAGGCCGAGAGCGGATCCGATCAGGCCGAGGCCTGAGCCGCGCGCGGTCATGCGCATCCATCTCATCGCCGTCGGCACCCGCATGCCGGCCTGGGTGGTGCAGGGCTACGAAGAGTATGCCCGTCGCCTGCCGGCCGAGTGCGCCCTGCATCTGGTGGAGATCGCCGCCGGCAAGCGGGGTAAGAACGCCGATATCGCTCGCGTCACCCGCGACGAGGGTGAGCGCATGCTCGCCGCCATCCCCAAGGGCGCCCGGGTGGTGGCGCTGGAGGTGGACGGCCGTGCCTGGAGTACCGAACAGGTGGCCGAACAGCTCGACGGCTGGCGCCATGCCGGTGGCGATCTGGCCCTGTTGGTGGGCGGCCCGGAGGGGCTGGCGCCGGCCTGCCGGGCGCAGGCCGGGCAGTCTTGGTCGTTGTCGCCGCTGACCCTTCCCCATCCCTTGGTGCGCATCCTCGTCGCCGAGCAGCTCTATCGCGCCTGGAGCATCCTCCAGCACCACCCCTACCATCGCTGATGCCATGAGCCGGCCCGACGTCTATCTCGCCTCCAACTCGCCACGGCGGCGTGAGTTGTTGACCCAGTTGGGGGTCGATTTCGCCGTCGTGGCGCAGACCGTGGCGGAGCACCCCCTGGCGGGCGAGACGCCGGCGGCATTGGTGCGGCGCCTGGCCCTGGAAAAGGCGCGCGCGGGTTGGCATCGCCTGACATCGGCGCTGCGCCGGCCGGTGCTCGGGGCCGATACCCTGGTAGTACTGGACGACCAGGTGCTGGGCAAGCCCGCCGATGGGCCCGAGGCCCAGGCCATGTTGCTGCGGCTCGCCGGGCGGCGTCATCGGGTACTCTCGGCGGTGGCCCTGGTGGGCCTGCCGCCGGACGACGAGGCCGCAGCGGGCCCCGGCGAGGCCCTGCGGATGAGCGAGAGCCAGGTGACCTTCCGCGCCATCGAGCCGGCAGAGGCCCGCGCCTACTGGGCCACCGGCGAGCCGGCGGACAAGGCCGGCGGTTATGCCATCCAGGGCCGCGGGGCGATCTTCGTGCAGCACCTGTCGGGCAGCTATTCCGGGGTCATGGGCCTGCCACTGTTCGAGACCGCTGAACTGCTGACCCTGGCCGGCATCCATATCCTGCAGACCCAGAACAAGAAAGGAAGAACAGCGGATGAGTGAAGAGATCCTGGTCAACGTCACCCCCCGCGAGACCCGCGTGGCGATGGTGGAAAACGGTGTCCTGCAAGAGGTGTTCATCGAGCGGGTCAGCCGTCTCGGCCTGGTGGGCAACATCTACAAGGGCAAGGTGTCCCGGGTGTTGCCGGGGATGCAGGCGGCCTTTGTCGACATCGGTCTGGAGCGCACGGCTTTCCTGCACGCCTCGGACATCTTTCGTCCGGACCTGGAGAAGGGCAACGACAATATCCACGAGCGCGTGCACCAGGGCGAGGAGCTGCTGGTGCAGGTGGTGAAGGACCCCCTGGGGACCAAGGGGGCACGCCTCACCACCCACCTCTCCATCGCGGCGCGTTTCCTGGTCTTCATGCCGGGCGAGGAGCACATCGGTGTCTCGCAGAAGATCGAGAGCGACGAGGAGCGCCGCGAGTTGCGCGAGATCATCGCCCGCTTGGCCGACGAGATCGGCCAGGGTGGCTATATCGTGCGCACCGTGGCCGAGAGGGTGGGTGAGGCGGAACTGCGCGCCGACATGGAGTTCCTGCACAAGATGTGGGCGGAGATCCAGGAACGCGCCGCGTCCAGTCCGCCGGCCAGCCTGGTGCACGAGGATCTGCGTCTGCTCATGCGCACCATGCGCGACCAGGTGGGAGCCGAGGTGGAGAAGGTGCGCATCGACTCGCGCACCAACTACGAGAAGGTGCTCAAGTTCGCCAGCAAGTTCATCCCCGAGCTGGCGCCGCGTATCGAGTACTACCCGGGCGAGCGGCCTATCTTCGACCTCTACGGCATCGACGACGAGATCCAGAAGGCCCTGGAGCGCAAGGTGCAGCTCAAGTCCGGCGGCTACCTGATCATCGATCAGACCGAGGCCATGACCACCATCGACGTCAATACCGGCGCCTTCGTCGGCCACCGCAACCTGGAAGAGACCATCTTCAAGACCAACCTGGAGGCCACCCAGGCCCTCGCCCGCCAGCTGCGCCTGCGCAACCTCGGCGGCATCATCATCATCGACTTCATCGACATGGCCGAGGCCGAGCACCGCGAGCAGGTGATGCGCGCCCTGCAGCGCAGCCTGGAGCGCGACCGCGCCAAGTCGCACATCTGCGAGGTCTCCGGCCTCGGCCTGGTGGAGATGACGCGCAAGCGCACCCGCGAGAGCCTGGAACACGTCTTGTGCGAGACCTGCCCCACCTGCAGCGGGCGCGGCTCGGTGCGCACAGCGGAGACGGTGTGTTACGAGATCTTTCGTGAACTGCTGCGCGAGGCGCGCCAGTTCGATGCCCAGCAATTCCTGGTCCTGGCCTCGCCGGAGGTGGTGGACATCATGCTCGACGAGGAGTCCACCAGCGTCGCCGAGCTGGAGGAGTTCATCGGCAAACCGATCCGCTTCCAGGTGGAGAGCCTGTACACCCAGGAGCAGTTCGATGTGGTCCTGCTCTGATACCGCCGCTTCGCTGTACGGCGCTCGGGGGCGGGCCTGATCCCCTGCCATGAATCCCTCCGGCCAGCCATGAGCGCCCTGCTCACCCTTCTCCGCTACACCTGGGCCACTGCCTGGTATGCCTTTGCCGTGGTGGTGGTGCTGCTCGCCGCGCTGTTCAGCACGGCCCGTCTCATGCTGCCCCACGCGGACGACTACCGGGGCGAACTGGAGGCGGAACTGTCGCGCTATCTGCAGCAGCCCGTGCGCGTCGGCGCCCTGGATGCCCAGTGGCACGGCCTGACCCCGGAGCTGGTGCTCAAGGAGGTGCGCCTGCTGGCGCCCCAGGATGGGCAGGTGCTGCAGCAGCTGCGCAGTGTGCGCATGGCCCTGGATCTGCCGCGTTCGTTGCTCCACCGACAGGTGGTGTTTCAGCACATCACCCTGGTGGGCCTGCAGTTGGACGTGACGCGCAGCGCCGACGGCAGTCTCGGCCTGCAGGGCATGGGGGCGCGTGGCCCGGGCAGTGATACCGCCATGGCACCCGTGGCGCAATGGCTCCTCAGTCAGGGTGAGCTGAGTCTGGAGGACAGCGAGATCGTCTGGCGCGATCAGGCCCGCGCCGAGCTGCCGCCGTTGCACTTGAAGGCCATGAAGGTGGTACTCAGCAATCAGGGTCAACGCCATGGCCTGGATGTCGCCGTGAGCCTGCCGGGCGGGACCGGCCGCTCGCTCAAGCTGTCGCTGCTGATCGACGGCGACCCCTTGCGTCCGGCGGCCCAGCGCCGTACCCGGCTCTACCTCGCCGGCGAGGGGGTGGACTTGGCCGAACTCCTGCCGATTCGCGAGTATGCCGGCATCCGCTTGGCCGCCGGGGTGGCGGACTTCGAGCTGTGGGGGCGCTGGGCCGAGGGCGGGCTGCAGCACCTGCAGGGCGAGGTGGCGCTGCGCGACGTCGACCTCGAACGGGCGACGGCGCAGCGCCACTTCGGTCGTCTCGAGGGGCGCTTCCTCTGGCAACGCGAGGCGGCGGGCTGGCGTCTGGATGCCGACCACCTGGTGCTGCGCGACAGCCGCGATTTCTGGTTGCCGAGTCGCCTCCACCTGCAGCACACGGCGCAGGATAGCCTGTTGCAGGCGAGCTTCCTGCGCCTGGAGACCCTGGCCGGCGTGATGCCCCTGGTCGAACCCCTGTTGCAGAAGGCGCTCTCGGCCGATCAGCAGGAGCGCCTGCTCGAGCCCCTGCGGCGGTTGGCCCCGCGCGGCCAGGTCTACGATCTGCAGCTGACACAGGGGACGGACGGCGTGCAGTTCTACGGGCGCTTCGAGAATCTCTCGTTGCAGGCCTGGGACAATCTGCCCCAGGTCGCCGGTCTCGATGCCCGCCTGTGGTACGCGCCGCAGCGCGGGGCCCTGAGGGTGCAACGGGGGGCCCTGCTGGTGCAGCACGACGAGCTGTTCCGCGCGCCGCTGCCGGTGGAGTACCTCAGTGGTCTGATCGCCTGGACCCGGAGCGCCGATGACTGGCAACTGATGGGGCGCGACCTGCGCCTCGGCAATGCCGATCTGCGCGCCCGCCTACGCCTCGATGCGAGCAAGGCCGTGGGTGATGCCTCGCCCTACGTCAGCCTGTTGGGGCAGTTCCGCGATGGCAATGGCCGCAGCGTCTCGCGCTATCTGCCGGTGGGCATCATGCATGCACACACCGTGGACTGGTTGGACGATGCCATCAAGGACGGCCGGGTCGAGCGCGGAGGCCTGTTGCTGCAGGGGCGTCTGGCGGATTTTCCCTACACCCACGGCGAGGGGCGCTTCGAGGTGCGCTTCGAGGTGCGCGACGGCGTACTCGACTACGCGCCGGGTTGGCCGGAGATCAGCGAGATCGACACCGAGGTCGCCTTCGTCGGCCGCAGCCTGCAGCTGAACGCCCGCCGGGGGCGCATCCTGCATTCGCCCATCCGCTGGGCGCGCGTCGGCATCGCCGATCTGCACGACCCCCATCTGATGCTGACGGTGGAGGGCGAGGTGACCGGTCCCACCCAGGACAAGCTGGACTTCCTGGTGCAGAGCCCCCCCTTGAATCGTCGTTTCGGTCGCTATCTCGAGGGGCTGCAGGCCACGGGCGAGAGCCTGCTCAGCCTGAACCTGAAGCTGCCCCTGAATCAGATGGAGCAGACCGAGGTGCTCGGCGTGGTCCGGCTGGAGGACAACCGGCTACGCGTCGACCCGGTGGGGGAGGTGCTGACGGGGCTCGACGGCCATGTGCAATTCTCCAACGATGGCCTGCGTGCAGAGGACCTGCACGGCGATCTGCTGGGTCAGCCGGTGCAGCTGCAGATCGGCGAAGACGCGCGGGGCCATCTGGCCATCACCGCCAATGGTGAATTCGAGGCGCGTGCCCTGGCCTCGCGTTATCTGCCGTCCATCGCCGAGTTGCTCGATGGCCACAGCCCGTGGACGGTGGTGTTGGACATCCCGCAAGGGCAGGCCGAGGGGGAAATGGTGTTGCGCGCCGAGAGCACCTTGCGTGGTACCGCCTCGCGTCTGCCGTCCCCGCTGAACAAGGCAGCGGCGGAAGCGATTCCCCTGCGCGCGCAGCTGCGCTTTCCCCAAGGCTCGCCGCCCCTTCTGCGCCTGGCCTATGGCGGTGTGCTCAATGGCGTCTTCGCCCTGGGCACCGGGCAGGGGGAGTACCTATTGCAACGCGGTGAGCTGCGCCTCAGCGTGGAACCGGCGCGGCTGCCCGAGGCGCCGGGCCTGCGAGTGGTGGGTTGGCTGGACCGCTTCTCCCTCGACGATTGGCGCAGCGTGCTCGGCCTCGCTGCAGGGGAGGAGGGGAGCAAGGAAGGCAATGACATCGCCTGGCTGCGCGAGACCGACCTGGCCATCCGCGTCGCCGAGGCCTATGGCCAGACCCTGCATAACCTCAAGTTGCGGGCCGAACCGCAGCCGTCCATCTGGCGCGTGCAGGTGGACAGCCGCGAGGTGCGCGGTGAGTTGCGTATTCCCCGCGTGGACAGCGGCAGCGTGCTGCAGATGGATCTCGACTATTGCCGACTTGAGGCCCTCAATACCGGCTCGGGCGAGGCGGCCGATCCGCGCCAGTTGCCGCCGCTGCAGCTGAAGGTGGGGGATCTGCGCTATGGCCAAATACACCTCGGCGGCCTGCAACTGGAGAGTGTGCCGGTGCACGATGGCCTGAAGATCAAACGCCTGCATCTGACCCCGCGCGACACGCGCATCGATATCAGCGGCGGCTGGTTCGTGATCGCCGGCGCGCAGCGCAGCAGCATCCAGATGCACCTGAAGAGTGACAACGTGCAGCACACCCTGCAGGCCTTCGGCTATGCCGACAGTATCGCCGGTGGCAAGGGCAAACTGGACCTCAGCCTGAGTTGGCCCGGTTCACCCATGGCCCTGATGGACAACCTGGAGCAGGCGCGCGGCAAGCTCAGCCTGGACCTGCGCGACGGTCAGCTGCTGGAGGTGGATCCCGGCGCCGGGCGTCTGTTCGGTCTGCTCAGTCTGCAGACCCTGCCGCGCCGCCTGTTATTGGATTTCTCCGACGTGTTTCGCAAGGGCTTCGGCTTCGATCGCATCCAGGGCACCTTCATCATCGACGGCGGCGATGCCTACACCAGCAATCTCTATATGGATGGGCCGGCGGCGCGGGTGGAGATCACCGGACGCACCGGCCTGGTGAGCCGCGACTACGATCAGCTGGTGCTGGTGACCCCGCACATCTCGCAGAGCCTGCCCCTGCTGGGGGCCCTGGCGGTGACGCCCCAGGTGGGTGCCGCCATCCTCTTCGTGCAAAAGGTGCTCGAGCCGCAGATCAACAAGGCGACGCAGAAGCGCTATACGGTCACCGGCCCGTGGGAAGCGCCGCGTATCGAGGAGCTGAAAAAACCCTAGTCTGCCTGCGCGAGCAGGGCACGACCGCCGGCGTTCACCTTCAAGGGCAGGGGGGGCGGATGCTATGCTTGCCCGGCGGCGCGGCCGCCGTTTCCTACCCTAATCAGCAACAGGACAGTCCATGAGTAAAGTCGCGGCAGTGCAGATGGCCTCCGGCCCCAACGTCAATGCCAACCTGATCGAGGCCGCACGGCTGATCGGTATGGCCGCGGAGGCGGGGGCGGAACTGGTGGTGCTGCCGGAGAATTTCGCCATCATGGGCATGACGGAATTCGACAAGGTGAAGCTGCGCGAGGCCGATGGCCAGGGGCCCATGCAGGATTTCCTCGCCGAGCAGGCGAGCAAACACGGCGTCTGGCTGGTGGGTGGCACCATCCCTCTGGCGGCGCACGACCCCGACCGCGTGCGCAGCGCCTGCCTTCTGTTCGACGCCCAGGGCCAGCGGGTGGCGCGCTACGACAAGATCCACCTGTTCGACGTCGAACTGCCGGACAGCGGCGAGCGTTATGTGGAGTCGGAGACCATCGAGGCCGGCGATACGGCGGTGGTGGTGGATACCCCGTTTGGACGCCTTGGACTGGCGGTGTGCTATGACCTGCGCTTCCCCGAGCTGTTTCGCCAGATGGCGGCCGAGGGGGCGGAGGTGATCGCCCTGCCCGCCGCCTTCACCGCCATCACCGGCCGCGCCCACTGGGAGACCCTGGTGCGTGCGCGGGCCATCGAGAATCTCTCTTATCTGATCGCCGCCGCCCAGGGTGGTTACCACGTCAACGGCCGTGAGACCTTCGGCGACAGCATGATCGTCGATCCCTGGGGGCGGGTGTTGGACCGCCTGCCCAACGGCTCTGGTTTCGTCCTCGCCGAGTTGGACCTGGCGGCCCTCGCCGCAATGCGGCGCAACTTCCCGGCGCTCTCGCACCGACGCCTGCCCCTCGACGCCTAGGAGTCTGTCGGATTTAGAACTGATCTGCTGCGGAAAATCCATTTCGGCCAGCTTTCCCGATCCTTTTCGTTGAATAGCTACGGTTATTCGCCTCAAACGGTCGAAAAATCTGATCCAAAATGGCTTTCCCTCGCGTCGATCGCCTAAACCCGACAGGCTCCTAGTCTGGCGTCACTTCGCCGCCATCCTCGTTCTCGTCCAGCAGCTCCCGCAGATAATGAAACAGCGCGCGTGTGGCGCGCGGGGGGTGTTTGTTGGCCAGTCTTTCCTGGCGTGCGCTGCGCATCAATTGGCGTAGGTGTTGGCGATCGGCCTGGGGATGCTCGCCGAGCAGGGCACCGAGTGCCGTGTCGCCCTCGTCGAGCAGGCGCTCACGCCACTGTTCGATGTGGTGCAACTGGGCATGGGCGCGGCGGGACTGACCGCGCAGGGTCTCCAGCTGTTCACGTATGGGTTCGGCATCGATACCGCGCATCACCCGGCCCACATACTGCAGCTGTCGCTTGCGTGCGCCGTGGCTGTGCATGCGGCGTGCCTCGGTCAGGGCGTCGCGCAGGGTCTCGGGCATCTGGATCTGCGTGAAGTGTTCGGCGGAGAGGGCCGCCAGCTCCTCGCCGAGGGCCTGCAGGGCGTGCATCTCGCGTTTGAGTTGCGACTTGCTCTTCGGTGCCTCGGCCTCGTCGGCGTGTTGCGCTTCGTCGTCTTGCTCATGCATTGCCGTCACCCCTCCCTCGTCCGCCTGGCTTCACAGCAGGACCTGCTCGATGCCGCCTTGGCGGACCTGCTCGATGAATTTCCGTTGCCAGTCCTCGCCCATCAGGCTGCGCGCCAGTTCCACCACGATGTAGTCGGTCTCCAGGCCGGTGTCGTCGGCGTAGCGCGACAGCCCCTGTTGGCAGGCGGGGCAGCTGGTGAGCATCTTGACGTTGCCATCCGCCACTCGGGGCGAGCCGGTGAGTTGCTCGATGCCCTTGTGCAACTCCTCCTGTTTGCGAAAACGCACCTGGGCCGCGATGTCCGGGCGGGAGACGGCGAAGGTGCCGGCCTCGCCGCAGCAGCGGTCGGACAGCTCGACGGGCTGTCCGAGCAGCTTGGCGGCCACCTCGGTGGGGGCGTAGGTCTTCATGGGGCTGTGGCAGGGGTCGTGATAGAGGTACTGCCGGCCGGCGACACCCTCGAGTTCGATGCCTTTTTCCATCAGGTATTCGTGGATGTCCAGCAGGCGGCAATCGGGGAAGATCTCCTGAAAGCGGTATTTCTGGATCTGATCCATGCAGGTGCCGCAAGAGACGATGACGGTCTTGATGTCGAGATAGTTGAGGGTGTTGGCGACACGATGGAAGAGCACCTGGTTGCTCACCGAGATCTGTTGCCCCTTGGCCTCGTCTCCGTTGGCGCTCTGTGGATAGCCACAGCACAGATAGCCCGGTGGCAGGACGGTCTGCGCGCCGGTCTCGTAGAGCATGGCCAGGGTCGCCGTGCCCACCTGGCTGAACAGACGCTCCGAGCCGCAGCCAGGGAAATAGAACACGGCGTCGCTGGTCTCGGTGATCTTGGCCGGGTCACGCAGGATGGGCACGTTCTTGTCGTCCTCCAGTCCCAGGCTTTGGCGCATGGTCTGCGGAGGCAGGCTGGCCGGTAGGGGTTTGCTGACGAAATTCACCACCTGGGCGCGGACGCTCGGCTTGCCACTGGTGGCCGGTGGGCGTTTGCCCTTACCGGTCAGTTTCAGCCGCTTCGCCCAGTGGTAGCCCAGGCGTTGGGCCTTGAAGCCCCATTGCAGGAGGGCCTTGTACATGAGCCGAATGGTGCGTGGGTCTGTGGCGTTGAGGTAGGCCATGGAGGCGCGGGTGGCGATTCCTGTGCGTTTCTTGCCGAAGTTTTTGAGCAGGCTGCGCATGCGCACCGAGACGTCGCCGAAGTCGATGTCCACGGGGCAGGGGCTGAGGCATTTGTGGCACACGGTGCAGTGGTCGGCGACGTCGTTCATCTCGTCGAAATGGCGCAGGGAGATACCGCGCCGGGTCTGCTCCTCGTAGAGGAAGGCCTCGATGATCAGGCCGGTGGCGAGGATCTTGTTGCGTGGCGAGTAGAGCAGGTTGGCGCGCGGAATGTGGGTGTTGCACACCGGTTTGCACTTGCCGCAACGCACGCAGTCCTTGATGTCGTCGTTGAGGGCGCCCAGCTCCGAGGCCTCGAGGATCAGCGCCTCCTGCTGCAGCAGGCGTAGGGAGGGGGTGTAGGCATTGCCCAGACCAGAACCGGCCATCAGCTTGCCGGGGTTGAAACGCTGCTGGGGATCGACCCGGCGCTTGTAAGCGGCGAAGGCCTCGACCGTAGCGGGGTCGAGGAATTGCATCTTGGTGATGCCGATGCCGTGCTCGCCGGAGACCACACCGCCGAGGGACTCGGCCAGGGCCATGATGCGTGCAACCACCTCTTCGGCCTCTTGCAGCATGTGGTAGTCATTGGAGTGCACGGGGATGTTGGTGTGCACGTTGCCGTCTCCGGCGTGCATATGGGTGGCGACGAACAGGCGGCTGGCACGGATCTCACGGTGGATCTCGTCCAGGCGCTGGCGTACCGGCTCCAGCTC
>JANTGX010000017.1 GCA_024762755.1 Gammaproteobacteria bacterium | reverse complement strand
CGCGGCCCAAGGGTCCGCTCCTACGGCAGGTGGATTGCAGGGCTTGGGGGGGCTCAGTCGCCGCCCTCTTCACCCACCTCTGGCACCGGTCGTGGTGCCTTTCCGCGGTAGTCGATGTCGTCACAGCGCAGGGGGAGAAAGGACTCCGGTGGATTCTCGTAGGCCTCGCCATAGCAGGCGGCGACGCCGCTGGTGACAATGATGGAAGATATTTGCTGGATCTGTGGCAAGGTCCAACCTTGATCCATCATTCCTGAAACCAAGTAAGTGGCAAGATTCATCCCCTCGCCCTGATGCTCCTGCAGGTACGCCTCGACATCGTAGGCAAGGGCCAGATACTCACCGGTCTCCAGGCCCAATTCTTTAGCCACGCGTTCCATCGCCACCACCCGCTCATCCCCCGTGGCAATGGGTCGTCCGAATCCGGGTATGGCCACCCGGTGGCGAGGGCTTCGCTGATATCGCTGCACAATGGCCTCGGTGGTCTCGCCGCAGCGAGCGGCCTCAAGTCCTTCATGCAAAAAACCGTACACGGATGCAATGGTGCCCGGTCCATACATGCGCGAGTCGGAGGCCAGGATGCCCGCGGTGATACTGGCCACGGAACTCGCCCTCAGCGTACCGCCGAGGGTGCCGATCTGATTACACCAGATCCGTGGATCGGGAAAGCTCAGACACTGGTACAACGCCTCCACCCAGCGAGAAATCTCTGGCGAGGGAAGCTCACCGGTGATGTTGAGGATGAGGGACTGGAAGTAGCTGACCTTGCCAACCAGATCGTCTAACAATGAGTAGTCACGAATACGGACCTTATCACCGATGATCCACCCTCCTCGTTTCGTGCGGATCACGCCACGCCGCTCATCCCAGAATTCTGTCTCGTTGGCACTCATTCCGGCAACTCCATGAAATAGTGATCGTCATCGGGGAAGGGCATGGCCGTGCGCGGCTGGTTGGCCATCTCGAGACCCTGGGCGAGCAGACCGGGGGCGCTGGCGATCTGCAGAATGCCGGCCCCTGCGCGGGGGTGGAAACCCAGATCGAGGAGCACCGCCGCGGCGACGGCGGGCGTCAGCCAGCCTCCCCCCTCGGCCGCTAGGGCGGCGGCGAAACGGCCACCCCATTGCAAGGCCTCACCGGCCGCGGGCAGGCCCGACAACTGCCGGACGAGGGCGCGGGGCTGGGGGTCGATAGCGCCGAAACGGCTGCCAAAACCGGGCGCGGCGCGCCAATCGCCTTCTGCCGGCCTTTCCATTTCCGAGGCGAGCTGCTCGGCCAGTGCCTCGGGCTCCGCGCGGCGCTGCTTGCGCAGAAAGACCATGGCGGCTGAGACCTCGGCGCCACCAAGGTGTTCACCCCCCAGCACGGACAGACCGATGGGCAGGATGTGCGCGGGGTCGGTCTTGCTCACACCGGCATTCATGGCGGCACGCGTGGCGGCGTGCCGGGGGCCGGGATTGATCAGGCCGATGAGCAGGCCCTCGAGGAGTCGGCGTTGCGCATCCGTGGGCAGTTCGCCGCGTAGGAGAAGATAGAGGACATCGACGAAGCTGCGCCGTTGGATCAGCTCGCCCAAGTCGTAACCGTGGCAACGGGGCGACTCGCAGAGGTAGGGATTTTCCGCCGTGGGGGGTTCGTCCCAGATACGGGTGGTGGTGCGGGCGGCAAAGGGTTCGTTGCGGCTCTTGATCGCGCCGCGGTCGGGTTTTTCCGTGCTCATGCGCCTCTTCAGCTCTCAGAAATGGAGCCTCATTGTAGCGCTATAGCTGCGGCCTTCCAGTGGATAATCGTCGGGAATGGCCGGCGGACTGGGCTCGCGCCGATCCTGGTCCAACAGGTTGCGCACCGCGAACCCCAGTTCTCCCCGGCCGAAGAGGTCGATGCGGCGCAGGTAGAGGTCCACGGTACGGTAGCCCGACAGGGCGCGGCGGCCATCACCGGCGGCCCTCGGCCGGGACGAGAGCCAGTTGAAGCGCCCGTCGAGGTGCCACAGTGGGGTGATGCGCCAATCTCCACGGAGATAGAATTGGTGCCGCGGAACCCCAGGCATGGGCCTGTCCGTGGCGCTGTCTCGTGAATCCTGGTAGGCATAGTTCGCCTCAAGGTCGAGGGCCGGGCCCAGGTCCCAGGTCGCCTCCCATTCGAGGCCCCGCCCCCGCAGGCGGCCGGCATTCTCCGCCACCTTTGCACCACTCCCCATATCGACGAATTCGATGAGGTCTTTCACCGCGTAGTGATAGACGTTCAAGGTGGTATGGATGTCGAAGGTGGGCTGGTAGTCGAAGGCCAACTCCACAGTCTCGTTGGTCTCCGGGCGCAGGCCGGGATTACCGATGGCGACGGGGTTGTTGCGGTTGAACAGCTCCTGAAAAGAGGGGGGCCGGAAGGCCCGCCCATAGAGCAGCTTGCTGGTGAGGTTGTAGGCGGTCTGCCAGACCAGGGCCAGGCGGGGATTCACCGTTTCGCCGAAGTCCGAATAGTGGTCGTAGCGGACGCCGGCGGTGAGGTCCCAGTCGGGCGCCACCTGCCATTCGTCTTGCAGGGACAAGTAGTACATCGTCCGCTCGTGATCGGTGAGGAAGGCATAGGGGGTATTGCTCACATCGGTCAAGCGGCCGTCGACCACGGGCTGGCTGCCATCGATGACCCCTGGGCCGAAGTTCTTGATATCCGTTGCCTCGAGCCGCCCTTGCGTTCCACCCAGCCCGAGGCGTAGGCGGTGGCTCTGCAGGGCGGTGTAGAACAGGCTGTTGTCCAACCGCCAGTGCTGCTCAGCGATACCGGGGTTACCAATGAGCCCGTCCGGGAAGTCGACCAGTCCCACCCAATTCTGCGGATCGACGTTTCCATCGCTGCCTATGGGCAAACGAGCACCGGCGGGGAACAGCGCCTGCCGGGAGTCCCCACGGATATCCATGTAGCTAAGCGTGCTCTTCAGGCCCAGGTCGCGGACGAGGTCGGGATTGTCGTAGGTGGCATCGACTAGATAATCGTTAAAATCTGTGCGGCCTGTGGGATCCAACGCCTGCGCCAGACCCGGCCCCACTCCCATATCCTGCAGACGCCAGTTCCAGGCCCGCAGACGCCAGGCATCGTGCCGGGCATCCAGGCGCACATCGAGCCGCCTGCCGCGGGTATCGAGGGGACCAGGGGCGCGGGAGGCCGTGGTGCCGAGGAGACGGTCGAACTGGGTCTGGGCGTCTGCCTCGATCACCCGGTCGGGGTCGCCATCAGTCTGCCGGTATTCCAGGTATAGGGCCAGCTCCGAGTCGCCATAACGACGCCCGTGCTCCACGGCCGCGCGGCGGGTGCCGAAGGAGCCCACCTCGCCTAGCACGCGCGTGCCGTCGATATCACCGGCGCCCTTGGTGATGACATTGATCACGCCGGAAAAGGCATCGGCGCCATACACCGCCGAGCCTGGACCACGGATGATCTCGATCCGAGCGATGTCTGTAGTTGGCAAAGAACTATGCGGCCCACGATCGCCCTGGAAGAGTTGGGTGAGGGGTACGCCATTGACCAGCATCAGCACGTGGGGATTGGTATCGGTACGGATACCCCGGATGACATAGAGGGGACTCAGGCGCAACGAGGAATAGGACACATGCACCCCTGGCACCGACTCCAGCACCTCGTCCAGGCTGCTCGCACCCATGGCCTCGATCTCCCGGGCGGTGATCACCGTCGCCACCGCGGGGGCGCGAGAGAGGGGCTGCAGGCCGCCGGTGGCGATGGAGACCATCTCCTCGTCCAGCATCATCAGGGCATCTTCCTCATCCTGCGCCCAGGCGACGGGTGGCAGAAACAGGCTGCCGAGCAGAATAGGCAATAGCGGGCGCAAGAGATTGATGGAGATAGGTTTTGCAGACAAGGGCGTTCCTAGTTGATGAGGCATAGCGGGGGTCATCGATTTTGCCGGCCCGATGCGAGACGCTTCCTCCCGATATCGGCCGGCCATGAAATCCGCGCCGGAGCCTAGGGAATCATCACTACCTCGGCACACGGACAGATCCAGATCGTGCAACAACAGCGGCAGCCGATGGGCAGACTTTAGTCACTGCCCCCCTTCACTGTAAACCATTGCCAGGCAATTTTTTGGCGAATATCGCTGACGGTTGTCGATTCCAGTTAGATGTTAATCACCAAACTGCAAATAGTGTTGGATCAATAGCATGCGGCACGCTCAATCCGGTTTGCCGACGCCGAGCGCAAAACATTGAAGACAGATACGCCACCGATACCTAGAAAAAGCCACGAATGAGAAGGTCCGCCCCGCAAAGCAGCCATGGCCGGGCTTGTCTTGAGGGCCGTTCAGCCGGTAGTCTGCAACGGTTTGTGGCGGGGTCATGGTGACTCGCCGCGCGTTCGAAATGACCTTCGGCGGCAGGTCTGTGACCCCGCCGCCAAAATCCACCCATCGGGCATGTGTTTTTTCAGCCACCAGCGTTCATCGGGCTCAAGTCCGGTCATTCGGTACCGATAGTTCCGGTGGGAAGTTGGGCGAAGATCGATGCCGGCCGAAGACGATGCAGAGCCGCTGCTGGCCTCGACACCACGCTCGTTCAGGCGCCGTTCATGCCCACGGCAAATAGTTGGGGCCAGGAGCCGGCCGAATCTGGGTGATCGTCGCGAGTATGCCGGGAGGACGAGTCGACCTCCTCCTGATTTCGAGACAACGATTTCGAGACAACGATTTCGAGACAACGGTTTCGAGACAACGATTTCGAAACCAAGAACGGCGCCATCCGACGAAGGGCCGGCAACACCTTGGCCGCCTGCCCACCGGCATGGAGAGTTTTGCCCCGACACGACAGGCGCCTGCTGCACCGCACCGAGCCCATACCCAGGTCCCCCGCAACCTTCATGGAAAGAAACCTTGCCACCGATTTTGTCCACATCGACCGCCGGGGCTGCGCCACATCCTGGCGTAGTACAGTCCCGTTGTCCGGCTGCCGTCAACCCGCCATGGGCAAGGCCGTTGCGTGTGCACATCCACGCCTGGGGTGCCCGTGACCGGTAACCGCCACCGCCCCACTCCGGCCCGATTGCCCTGGCCATGGCTGCTGCTCCTGACCCTCTGGGTGAGTAGCACGGCCATGGCCGCCCAACCGCGCATCACCGTCATCTATCCCGAGGCCAAGGGGGGCTATGCCGCCCTGTTCGAACAGATCATCGGCGGCATCGAGGCGGCGACCCATGGCGCCATCATTCCCCAGGCGGTGTCCGCCGAACCGGACATCCCGGCCCTGCGGCAGATGACCACGCAACAACCCAACGATGTGATCATCGCCCTCGGCAAGCGCGGCCTGGCTACCGCCAAGGCCCTACAACTGGAGACACCCATCGTCGCCGGGGGCCTGCTGTCCCTGGGCGAGGAGGATCGTCGGCGCTTCCCGGCCATCAGCCTGTTACCGCGCCCTGCTCTGCTCTTCGAGCGACTCAAGGCCCTGGCCCCGGAGACGCGCCGCGTGCATCTGCTCTACAACCCGAGCCGACACGACTGGCTGTTGCCCCTGGCGAAGGCGGCGGCAAAACGGCGCGGCCTGAGCCTCGACGCCCGACCGGCGACGGACCTCCGCAGTGCGGCGCGCCTCTACCGCCAGGTGTTGCGCGAAATGCGCCCGGGCAGCGATGCCCTGTGGCTGCTACAGGACAGCACCCTCACCGGCGATGCCGCCGTGCTCTCCTATCTGCTGCAAGAGGCCTGGCAGCGCGACCTGCTGCTGTTCTCCAGCAGCCCGGCCCATGTGCGCCGCGGGGCCCTGTTTGCCCTCTATGCCGACAAGCGCGGCCTGGGCGAAGAGTTGGGCCGGCTCGCGCTCGAGGTGATACGTGGCCGCGGCAAACCCGGCTTGCGACCCACCAGCGCGGTACGCGTCGCGGTCAACCTGCGCACGGCGAGTCACCTCGGTCTGCGCATCCCCTATCAGCTCCAACGCCAGTTCGACCTGGTCTACCCGCGGCCATGAACACACCGGAGAGCAAACCGACCCGCGCTCGGCGGCGGCCCAATTTCCGCCATCAGTTGACCCTCGCCTTCACCGTTGGCATCGTCTGCCTGGCCCTGGTCTCGGCCCTTGCCACGTCGTGGCTGGCCAGCACACGCACGCGGGACAACCTCATCGAACAGGGCAAGCAGATCACCCGCAATCTTGCCCGCCAGAGCACCCTGGCCCTGCTCTATGGCGATGGCGCCAATGCGCAGGATGCGGTCCAGGGCACGCTGGAATTCCCCGACGTGCACTATGTCGCCATCTATGATCTGGAGGGTCGCCTGCTGGTGGAAAAGGGCCACGCCGGGCCGAATCACCCTCCGCATCGGCTCGACACCGCTGGCGAGACCACGCTGCGCGTCGTCGAGACCGACGATGCCTGGTACTTCACCGCCCCGGTCTACACCCTGGTCAGTGGCGATCTGTTCGACGACCTGGCGCAAGACAATCCACAGCCCGAGCTGCTGGGCTATGCCGAGATCGAGCTGGGCAAGGAGGCCCTGAACCGCACCATCGCCAGCATCTTCCTCGGCAATCTGACCATCTCCATCGGCTTGGCCGTGATCCTGCTGCTGCTCCTGCGACATATCACCTCGCGCCTGACCCGGCCGCTCAACACCCTGGCCCACAACATGGGCGAAGTGGAATCGGGCCACCGCTTCGTGCGCGCCGACGAACAGAGCGGGCCGCGAGAGGTCAACGTCATCGCACATACCTTCAACCGCCTGATGGATGCCATCGACGAACGGGATCGGGCCCTGCGGCAGCAGAACGTCCTGCTCGAACAGCGCGTACTGGAACGCACCGCCGAGTTGGCCATCGCCCGCGACGAGGCGTTGCTGGCCAGCAAGACCAAGAGCGAATTCCTGGCCAATATGAGCCACGAGTTGCGCACCCCGCTCAATGCCATCATCGGCTACAGCGAGCTGCTGCTCGATGAATTCAGCGAGGGCGGCGACGAGACGACCACCGCCGACCTCCAGCGCATCATCGATGCCGGCCGGCACTTGTTGAGCCTCATCAACGACATCCTCGACCTGTCGAAGATCGAGGCGGGCAAGATGGAGTTGGCGGTGAGCGACGTCGACATCTGTGCCCTGGTCGACGAGGTCGCCAACACGGTCGCGCCACTGGCGGCACAGAACGGCAATCGGCTGACGATCCACTGCGAGCCGGACATCCCCATCCTCAACGCCGACCCCATGCGACTCAAGCAGGTCCTGCTTAACCTGCTCAGCAATGCCTGCAAGTTCACGGAAAACGGTCAGATCGTCGTCACGGTGCGCACACTCCACTGGGGCGACCACGCCCTCGCCGAGTTCTCCGTGCGCGATACGGGCATCGGCATGAGCCATGCGCAGAGTCAGAAACTGTTCCAGGACTTCATGCAGGTGGATTCTTCGCCCACACGCAAGTATGGCGGCACCGGCCTGGGCCTCGCCATCAGCCGCCGTTTCTGCCAGATGATGGGCGGCGACATCAGCCTCGAGAGCACGCCGGGTGAGGGCTCCACCTTCACCCTCCGGCTGCCCTACCAGCGAGACGAGGAACGGAACGAAGGCAGGCCGGCCAATACGGATGCGGCGGCAGACGAGGCCTGATGCCACGTCCCTGATGCCACGTCAAAGTGCGCCAAAGGCGACAGCCCGCGTTGCAGGCCGTAAAATACACCCCTCACTCGCGCAACCAGCTACGTCAATGCCGCATCTGATCCACCAGTTCATCGAACACAGCGCCCGGCAACGGCCCGGAGCCATCGCCCTCACCCAGCGCGATCGCCACCTGGACTATGCCGGCCTGGCCGTCGCCACAGAGGCCGTGGCCCAGGGGCTCCTGGCCCTCGGTCTGGCCCGTGGCGAGCGCGTCGCCGTCTATCTGCCCAAGCAATTGGAGACGGTGAGCGCCCTGTTCGGCACCGCGCGGGCCGGCGGCGCCTTCATCCCCGTCAACCCCCTGCTGAAAGCGGAGCAAGTGGGGCACATCCTGCGCGATGCCAATGTGCGCGTCCTGGTGACCGCCGCCGGACGCGCCAGACAGCTGGCAGAAACCCTCGCCACCTGCCACGACCTACGACAGGTGGTAATCGTCGACGAGGACAGCGGCCTGCCCGAGATTAACGGCGTCGAGACTCTCGGCTGGCAGACCCTCACCCATGCCGGCGAGCAGCGTCGGCCCCACGCCGTCATCGATAGCGACATGGCCGCCATCCTCTATACCTCCGGCAGCACCGGACGGCCCAAGGGTGTGGTGCTGTCGCATCGCAATCTGGTGGCTGGGGCCAAGAGCGTGGCGCAGTATCTCGAAAACACCGCCGACGATCGCCTGCTGGCGGTGTTGCCCCTCAGCTTCGACTACGGCCTGAGCCAGCTCACCACCGCCTTTAGCGTCGGCGCCAGCGCGGTACTCCTCGACTACCTGCTGCCGCGCGACGTGATCCGCACCGTCGCCCGCGAAGGGGTCACCGGCCTCGCCGCCGTGCCGCCACTATGGAACCAGATCGCCCACCTGCCCTGGCCGGAAGAGGCCCAGGCCAGTCTGCGCTATCTCACCAACTCGGGCGGCGCCATGCCGCGCGCCACCCTGGATGCCCTGCGCACCGCCCTGCCCCGCAGCAGGCCCTATCTGATGTACGGCCTCACCGAGGCCTTTCGCTCCACCTATCTACCGCCGGAAGAACTGGACCGCCGCCCCGACTCCATGGGCCGCGCCATCCCCAACGCCGAGGTGATGGTGGTACGCGAAGACGGCAGCCCCTGCGCCCCCGGCGAACCCGGCGAGTTGGTGCACCGCGGCGTACTGGTGGCCCAGGGCTACTGGAACGATGCCGAACGCACCGCCGAACGCTTTCGTCCCGCGCCCGGACAGGAGGCCGGTATGCCGCTACCGGAGATCGCCGTGTGGTCCGGCGACACGGTAAAGATGGACGAAGACGGCTACCTCTATTTCGTCGGCCGCCAAGATGACATGATCAAGACCTCCGGCTACCGGGTCAGCCCCACCGAGGTGGAAGAGGCCCTCTACGCCAGCGGACTGGTAGGCCAGGCCGCGGCCCTGGGCATTCCCCACCCAGAGCTGGGACAGGCCATCGTCGCCGTTGTCACGCCCAAAGGCGAGGATATTGACAGCGATGCCATCCTGCAGCACTGCAAGCAAAAACTGCCCTCTTTCATGGTGCCTCAGCGAATCCAAATCCAAAGCCAACTGCCGCGCAACCCCAATGGCAAGATCGACCGCAGGGGGCTGGCAAGTGGACTGCAGGATCTCTTCAACGTTGCCTAAGGTCCACCATCAAGAGATAAAATGATAAACAAGTATGTCACTGCTAACACATACGCTGACACAGAACACACAGTCAGGAAACAATCGTGATCCACGAAACTGCTTCATGGGACAGAAAGACAAGAGTCGCGCATAGCATCTTGCGCCTAATCTATAAACTCCAGAGAAAACGGGTCATTCATTTTCTTCACATAGGGAAAACGGGTGGCACGGCAATCAAATACGCTCTTAAGAGTTTCCCGACGAGCTCCGACAATGTCATCTATATCCATTCACACAAATTCTCCTTACTCAGCGTCCCAAAGGGAGAAAAGTGTTTTTTCTTTCTGCGCGACCCTATCCAACGATATATAAGCGGTTTCTACAGCAGGCTCCGCCAAGGAAAGCCGCGTTATTTCTACCCTTGGAGCGAAGCCGAACGTGTCGCCTTCGAGGAGTTCAAGACGCCTGACCAGCTCGCGATCGCCCTGTCCTCAAAGGATGACGAAGAACAGCAGAGGGCCAGGAATGCCATGAATTCTATAAAACACGTCAACCACCACTATAGTAAATGGCTAATTAGCATGGACTACTTCGATGAGAGACTACCGGATATCTTTTTTGTTGGCTTTCAAGAAACGCTCGGCAATGACTTCGAAGACCTCAAGATAAAACTTGGCCTTCCCTCAGAAGCAGTACTTCCAACAGATGAAGTCAACTCGCACAAAACGCCAGAGAACCTAGACAAGTCCATCAGCACCGACGCCGAAAATAATCTGCGCGAATGGTACAAGGAAGACTATCTGTTTCTGGACCACTGCAAGCAACACATGATCAAGGGTCTCCCATGATGTCTCACATGAATTTCATCTATCTTGGCGTGAATGAAGATCACCAAGACCACAGGGGCGGATGCGCATGCCCCTCGTAACAAGAAAAGACAGGCCTCGTCTATCCTGCGATAACTCTTGTTGGGTCTGGCTTTCGTGTTGAAGGTTTTCATCACCACAGATGTCGAGCTATGGTGCGGTGGGTGGACCGACCTCGACAACCGCTTCCCAAAGGCTTTCGAAACCTACATACATGGACGCACACCTCGCGGTGACTTTGGACTCCCATTCCAGGTTTGTTTGCTGCAAGAACACGGTCTCACAGGCGTATTCTTCGTCGAGCCGCTATTTTCCTTGCGCTTTGGAATCGAGCCTCTAACTGAGATCGTGGACATACTGACTCAAGCAAAACAGACCATTGACTTACACATGCATCCTGAGTGGGTGGATGAAGCCATTGAGCCACCCCTGCCCGGCATCACGGGTAAGCGACCTCACATGCGCGATTATTCGAGGGATGAACAATACCAACTCATCAGAATTGGATCTGATCTCCTAAAACAGGCAGGCGCTCCGCCGGTTCATGCCTTTCGTGCGGGTGGTTTTGGTTTCGACATCCATACTCTGAGCGCCCTCAAGGACAACGGTATTCTCGTGGACAGCAGTTACAACCCCGCCATCATGGGAATGACAAGTGGTTTGCGCCCTAACGAGATGCTCACCCAGCCCCTCTTCCATGAAGGCGTCTGCGAAGTACCCATGACAGTCTTCACCGACCGCCCTGGACATCTGCGACAGGCCCAACTCTGCGCCTGCTCCTCACGGGAAATCGAAGGCATGCTGTGGAAGTCACTCGAAGAAGGCAGAGAGGCTGCCGTCATCCTCTCTCACAGCGTGGAGTTGCTTGACGGCACTCGTACACGCCCCAACAAAACCGTAATCAAGCGATTCAAGAAACTTTGTGAATTCCTAGACCGAAACCGCGATGTGTTCGAGGTCACTGACTTTTCTGAGTATGACTGCCCCAACCACCTTCCCCAGCCAGCACCCATAACCTCCCCCATTTGGAAGACGGGAATACGGCACATCGAACAGGCATGGAGTCGAATTAGTGCCGCAGGCTAATTTCCTACCTGAGAATTTCCTGCACCGTCATCAATGTTTCCACGAGAACACCATGAGAAAACCCAAACATAGCGAAACCGTTCTCAATGCCTTTCCTGTTGAAAGTGGAGAGATGCTCATTGGGGGGATTCCCATTACCCGCCTTGCCAATCGTGTTGGACAGACACCTTTCTATGCCTACGCTCGGCAGAAGATCACCGACCGTATCGCCCATCTTCGCCAACACTTACCGGAGAAGATCCGCCTGCACTACGCCATCAAGGCCAACCCCATGCCAGCCATCGTCCAGCACCTGGCAGGCCTGGTGGATGGCTTCGATTTGGCCTCGGGTGGCGAGATGCGCATTGCGTTAGACACACCCATATCGCCAAACCATATCAGCTTCGCCGGGCCCGGAAAGTCGGCAAACGAAATCCGCAGTGCGATCTCCGCTGGTGTGACGATCAACCTAGAATCTGAAACCGAATTGGAAAGGGTAGCCGAATCGAGCGAGAAACAGGGCGTCATGGCACGGGTAGCCGTGCGGGTAAATCCCGATTTCGAACTCAAGTCCTCCGGCATGAAAATGGGTGGCGGCCCCAAGCAATTCGGCATCGATGCCGAGCGTGTCCCCGATGTACTGAAGCGCATCGGGGAACTGGAACTCGACTTTCAAGGCTTTCATATATTCAGCGGCTCGCAGACCCTGCGTGCGGAAGCCATTATCGACGCCCAAGAGAAGACCCTCGAACTCGCCTATCGGCTGGCCGATGCCGCTCCATCAACGGTGAGAAAACTCAACATCGGTGGCGGCTTTGGCATTCCCTATTTCCCGGGCGAACAGCCACTGGATATCAGTCCCATAGGGGATCGACTAGCAGACCTACTTGAAGAAAAGAACAAACAGATTCCAGAGGCAGAGATCATTATCGAGTTGGGCAGATATCTGGTTGGTGAGGCCGGTATATACGTCTGCCGTGTTGTAGATCGAAAAATTTCAAGGGGGCAGACATTTTTGATTACCGACGGTGGTCTCCATCACCACCTCGCCGCCTCAGGTAATTTTGGGCAGGTCATCCGGAAAAATTATCCTGTACTCATTGGTAACAAGATGTCTTCGAAAAAGCATGAGCCGGTGAGTATCGTTGGCCCTTTATGCACCCCTCTCGACCTGCTTGCAGACAGAGTAGAACTACCCGAATCTGACATAGGCGACTTGGCGGTCATTTTGCAGTCCGGCGCCTATGGCTTTAGTGCCAGCCCTCAAGGTTTTCTTGGACATCCCGCACCAATCGAAGTACTCGTCTAGACGCCGAGGCGTCATCATTCGAAGAAGGGCCCGGCCGAAGCCGGGCTTATATGGTATGGGCCAAGTGGGATGTCGAGAATTAACCCGCCACCGTTGTCAGACCACGTCGGCGCACCCACTTCATCATGAGTGAAAACACGAGCCCTATGATTCCACCAAGAGTGGTTGCACCACCGCCAGGAGCACTAATCCCATAGGCCTGTTGAGAGACATTGTCCCCATTAGCGCTCGGATCTCCCGTACCGCCTGAGCCCTGCCCACCAGCACTGACCGATGATGCCGAGACGGTCACTGTCGCCGCCCCAATCACCGATAGACCACCCAGATCGGTTGCTCTATAGGTAAAGCTATCACTACCCACGAACCCGGCATCTGGCGTATAGACAAGCTGCTCATTGAGCACACTTGCGGAGCCATTGCTTGGTTGGCTGACGATCTCGAAGGTATGAACATCACCTGCATCAGGATCTGTGACATCCGGCGTTACCCGCTGACTCGCCGTGCCCGCCGTCGTCTCTATATGAGCAGACGTAGCCGTCGGCGCGGAGTTGGACAGCGGAGGACTAACTACCTGCACGTTCGCAGTTCCTTCGACCCAAAGACCGCCCGAATCCGTTGCCCGATAGGTGAATGTGTCGCCACCTATATATCCGCTGTTCGATGTGTATACGAGCTGATTATTGACCACAGTGGCCACACCAGACGAAGGAGGAGACGCAACACTAAAGATAAAAGTATCGCCAGCGTCAGGATCATAGACAGCCGGCGTGAGCGGGCTGCTCTGTTGGCCACTCATGACCATGATTTGAGCGTCGGTAGCCGTCGGCGCTCGGTTCCCCGGTTCTTTTACCTGCACAGTTGCCACGCCGCTAACGGATAGTCCACCAAGGTCTGTTGCCGAATAGGAGAAGCTGTCATTGCCCTTGAAACTCGCGGCCGGGATATAGACGAAACAGTTGTTGACCAGACTGACTGAGCCATTGGATGGCTGAGACTGGATAGCAAAGATATGCACATCCCCCGTATCCGGATCATCGACTGAGGGATAGACACAAGCGCTGCTCAAGCCTGGCTCAGTCTCGATCACAAGCTGGCTGGCAACCGGCGCGCGATTAGAGGAAACGCCGGCCATCTGACGCAGCGCGGCGCCCGTCAGCTGTTTGCGCGTACGGTTGGCGGCAGCTACATCGGGTAGCCTTACCAGTAGGCTGCGGTCTGGCCTGTCCCATATTTCGAAGGTAAAGGACACGGTGTTTTCATTGTTCGCGGTAATCGTCACTCCCAGATCCACGAGCACCTTGTCATCGACTGGCTCCCCTGATATGGCGGGGGTGATATCTGTGCCATCGCTATCGCGGATAACAGAGAACCGGGAATAGTCAAGCGGCGAGTCATCCCACAGACCTACGTAGACCTGCCGCACCGAACCATCGCTTTCCCGAAGGGGGGTAATCGTGAGAACAGGTCGCATCGTATCATTGTGCACATCATGCTTAGGTGCACCAATGTCAATCCATCGAGCAATCAAGCGTTTCTCACTCTCAGGCATTGCCTGGATTTCCGGCAATGCTCCATGCGCGGCGACCTTGGGCCAAACTTCGGCATGCTCAAGATTTCGGCTGTCCACGGGAATATTGCGCAGGGCCTGGGGTATGTCAGCCGGAATCGCCTCACCGCTAGCCCCCCAAGGAAGCCCAGTCTGCGGGTTGCGACCGTCTAGACGTTCGCCATACAAGGCCCAGACAAGCATACTGGAGCGAGCACTGTTGAAGGAAACCCAGCGTGATGTCGTACAGCAGCCGTATCGCCTGGTAATGCGGTCGGTGTTCGGTGTTTCGTTGATGACATCGTTCAGGCCGTCTCCTTCCTTGTAACGCCAGTCGATCATAGTGCCATCCTCACGACGGTACTTGTTCTCGACCAGCAGCGTATAGCTCCGGTCGTCACTATCTAGTCTCAGTCCAGTGAGCACCTGTGCCGACTGACCCTCTGCGTGGCAGGAAGCGCAGCGCTTTTGAATGATATCCGCAATTCCATTTCGCCAATCCACGGCGAAGCTTCTCCTCGAGTCGACACCCGGTAAGGGGGTGTCCCCCCATGTATCCCCTGTCAAGGGATCGTTCGAAGTATAGATCGCTGTGGCGGGGCGCGTGGTCGGCAGCCCACTGGCATCGAAACCATCGAACAGTGGCGAACTCAGACCCGTGAAGTCACCAAATTCTGCTGCTGTATTCAATTTGGCGACAGACTGAGTTGGGTCCATGCCATCACGCGTATGCACGTGGCATCCGACACAGAGCTGTTGTTCGCCACGAACCACGGTTCTTGAGGTCGTTTCGATATCCAATGCCATGCCATTCTTATCTAGCGTCTGGAAAAGAAAGGGAGTGTCGGCAGGAAGACGAACCAGGAAGCTGGTATCTGGATTACCCTGCAGATCGATTAGGCTGCCATCGGCCTTCCTGACCGGGAATTCGCCCATGATTCGTAGATTATGCTTCTGCTTCCCAGCCCAGTAACGGCCTCCCGCATAACCGAGTATTGCCGGCGTCGCAGGCATCAGTACTCGGAGGCCATAGATCTCTTTATTGTCGAAGATTGCAAGCTCAGCGCCAGCGGTAGATAGATTGGTATAATCCCGGCCAGTCATGGTGCCTCCGGTATCTGCTGCATTCCAGGGAAAGCCATTCGCGGGGCGAGTTTCCCGGTCATAGAGCGAAGATGCACCAGAAAGACCGTACGGGGAACCGGCGGGTAGGCGTGGATCCTGCTGACCGGTGTTCTTGGTCGGTTGGACGAACTCGGTCTCACCACCTCCGGCCAACAAACCAGGACGGCCAACTCCATAGATGCGCGAATATGGAACCACCGCACGCGGCATGATTTCGTGATAATAAGGAGAATCGACCACGATCAAACCATCGTCCGCAATGTGATCAACCGGGCGGGTGCTATTCGGCTCAAGGGGCAGAAGCCAGATGCCTGCATCCTTGCCGATGACCTTCATTATCTCATTCATGTCCTGCTTCTGATAGCCAGAGAAATTGGACGATCCTCCAATGGTGTATGTCACCAACAGGTCGTTGTCTGGGGCACCGGCCGGGTGCGTAAACTTGCCCATCATTTCGACCGTAGCCTTATCGAGGAAGAATGTCTGCCCGCCGATAACCTGCTTGATCCCGGAGGCACTGCGACTGGGATGGATCCAGTAGTCATTGGGATCGGCATAGGGCGGCATGGAGTGATCCCTCTCATCACCCTGGATCGTCAGCACAGACTCGCCGACACGGGCAAAGGGCTTGAACGATGTTCCCCCTTTCCATTCACCGATAGCAGGACTGCCCAGGTGCTCGAAATCCGCGCCAGCCGGATCAATGGGAAACCGACGCAGTGAGCCAAGACCGCTATTGTTTCCGTTGTAATAGATGGCAGAGACCACATCGCCGTCGGATAGCTGGGTGGCGTAGTGCCATGTCTTCTGTGTAGCGTCGAACTTCCCAGCCAGAATAAAGGGATCGCTGCCATCCTGATTGATGGTGAAAAGCGAGTATTGATTATTGGCCGCCTTATGCAGCATTCGGTCGAAGCTTGTGTAGGCAATGCGTCCATCCTTGAGCGCAAAAGGGTGCAACTGTTGGTTCATAGCACGATGACCGAGCAGGGTGAGATTTTTACCATCCTCATCCATGGCAAACAGCTGAAACAGGAAGTAGCCACTTTGACGATTACTCGTGAAACCTATGCGGCCATCGCGCATGAAAAAAGGACCGGTATCCATCACCGGTACATTGCTGCTCCATTCCTCACCTCGATTAGGGTAAGCCAGGCCAGAAAACATCTTCTCCACAGGAGAGACTCTTGACTCGATACCCGTGTCGAGATTATAGGTATGAATCAGCGCTGGCGCTTTAAAGCCGGTGAAATACTGCCAGCGAGGCCGCGCATACGGATAGGCACCGGGGGCATCACCATTGGGATAGAATTCAAGAAAGAGCTGCTTGTGTCCAGGACTCGCCCCCAGGCCTGCTTCTCCGTAGACTCCTTTATCAAGTACTGATTCCCGGGTATCCATGAACTTGGTATATACGATACGCTTGCCATCGATAGATACATTGGGATCGGCGATCGTGCAAATAGGCTTGGTGAAGTCTGTCTCATCGCAATCGACCAACACCTCCTCGCGCTCCGGATGGCCTTGTGGCAGGCCCCGGTAGTTATCTGCCGAGTGATGCAGCACCAAGTCGCAGCCCGGCTCCTGATAGAGATTATTCCCTGCAGAAAGCCAGATATCATTGGCCCCGTTCCAATTGTCTAGCGCGATCTGGATAGGATTTCCCTGGCTGTCCTTGAGACTCAACAGAACCGGCCTGGTGCTGATCTCACCGGTCGACGCATCTCTGACGAGAACCCCAGTGGACGGATCAACCATACGGCCGGCACGAGGGCAGCGAACATAGACCACGTCATAGTCCATGTTGGCTTGAGTCGCATATTTTGCAGTTCTCAAGGCCGCTTGAGGTTCGAGAGGAAAGGTTGAGACAAAAACAAGAGCCACGAGAGTGGCGAAACCTAATAAAGAGTTATTGCGCATAGGGGTACCCGGGAGGTGTGTGGAACAATGCAGTTTTCCTGGTCATCTGGCGGGAGTGTCATCACTGCCAGTTCTCATGTGAAGTTATCGTTACTGTGTGTTACACAAGGAGAGAACTGCGCAGCAAAACCGGTGAGAACTCCGTCACGAATTGTGCGATGAATTGGGCGCCACATAACCCATTGATAAGATTGAGGTTAATACGGATAGATGAGGTTGATATAAAGCTGTTACGATAGCATATCGATCGAATTCAGAGATATCCTGTAAAATACTCAGGTTCCTGGGGAGATAGGGACATAGAAGCCCCTCTCGAAGACCATTTTTGGGTATGACGAGTCACCACATTGACGGCATCGTAAACACCTACAGAATTTTCTACGCCAAACACCCCCATCTAGACTATTCCTACCTGAGCCAGCTGACCCTAAATGCGTGATGTAATTGTTGTTTTCATTTTTGTCGTCTGGCTGCTCTTCGCCTTTTTGCGCCCACATGTAGGCGTACTCCTGCTCTCGTGGCTAGGCTATATGAACCCACATCGATTGAGCTGGGGCTTTGCCTACAACCTGCCCCTTTCATATACAGCCGCATTGGTGACGATCCCGGTATTCCTCTTCTCGAAGGAGAAAAAGAGCATACCAATCAATGCGATAACCATCTTCTGGCTGTTGTTTCTTGGCTGGATCTGCATAACAACACTAGCCGCCTTTCATCCAGAGCAAGCACAGCAGCAACTTATCAAAGTACTCAAGATCCAGATCGTCATATATTTGACACTCGCCATGTTCACGAGCAAGGAAAGGATTCATCAACTTCTCTGGGTCATCGTGGTTTCTATCGGATTCTACGGCGTAAAAGGAGGGGTATTTACCTTGATGACGGGAGGCAGCGGGCGCGTCTGGGGACCCGAGGATTCGTTCATCCATGACAACAATGAACTTGCCGTTGCCCTACTTATGATCGTTCCACTCATGGTCTACCTACGCGGTTACCTGAAAAAGACATGGCAGCAACATCTCATGCTTGCCTGCATCGCCTTGGTCATATTATCCGTACTGGGCACCCAATCGAGGGGCGCATTCGTTGCTATCCTCTCCCTTGGCGTCTTCTTCTGGCTCAAAAGCAATAACAAACTGGCCTCGTTCCTGGCTTTCCTCATCCTGGGTGGGTTTACCCTATATTTCATGCCAGAATCATGGTTTGATCGTATGCAGACAATCACGGAGTACAAATCAGATGCTTCGGCAATGGGGAGAATACACGCGTGGACTCTTGCATGGAATATTGCCAATGAACGACTTCTGGGAGGTGGTTTCAATCTCTGGTCCTCATCCACCTACCTGCAATTCTTACCCTCCTACGATCCTAGCCAACAGGCCTACGTCGCTCACAGTATCTATTTCAGCGTCTTAGGAGAGCATGGCTGGATTGGCCTGATCCTATTTCTCGGAGTATTCTTTGCTAGCTGGAGAACTGCATCGAGAATGATTAAGCAGTATAAAGAAGTACCCGAGAAGAGATGGATCGCCGATCTCGCAAGAATGTGCCAATTAAGCTTGATCGCTTATATGTCAGGAGGCGCCTTTTTGAGCCTCTCCTACTTTGACCTTCCATGGCATATTGCTGCCATTCTGGCGCTTATGAATAACATGAATAATTCTGTATCCAAAAAGATTTAACGAAAGACTGAACAAGAAAAAATCCTACTACAC
>JANTGX010000016.1 GCA_024762755.1 Gammaproteobacteria bacterium | reverse complement strand
CTGCCATTGTTACAATCCTCTGTGTCTCGGCGGCGTTATTCGCCTGCCGTCTCTTTCTGCTTGTTGCGGAAATCCTCGATGGCCGCCTTGATGGCGTCCTCGGCCAGCACCGAGCAATGGATCTTCACCGGCGGCAGGGCCAGTTCTTCGGCCAGCTCGGTGTTCTTGATCTGACCGGCCTCGTCCAGGGTCTTACCCTTGACCCATTCGGTGAGCAACGAGCTCGAGGCGATGGCGGAACCGCAGCCATAGGTCTTGAACCGGGCGTCCTCGATGACACCCTCTTTGTTGACCTTGATCTGCAGACGCATGACGTCGCCGCAGGCGGGCGCGCCCACCATGCCGGTGCCGACGTCCGTGTCTTCGGCGTCCATACTACCGACGTTGCGCGGGTTTTCGTAATGTTCCAAGACTTTGTCACTGTAAGCCATGATGTCGTACCTCTATCTGTAATGCAGTTTGCGCGGATGCGTCGCTCAATGCGCCGCCCATTTTACCTCGGAAAGGTCGATGCCTTCCTTATACATGTCCCACAGCGGGGACAGCTCGCGCAGCCGGCCGATGGCGGCGCGCACATAATCGATGGTCTCCTCGACCTCTTCCTCGGTGGTGAAGCGGCCGATGCTGAAGCGGATGGAGCTGTGCGCCAGTTCGTCGCTGCGGCCGAGGGCGCGCAGCACATAGGACGGCTCCAGGCTGGCCGAGGTGCAGGCAGAACCGGAGGAGACCGCCAGGTCCTTCAGGGCCATGATCAGCGACTCACCCTCGACATAATTGAAGCTGATGTTGAGGATGTTCGGCACGCTGTGCTCGAGATCACCGTTGACATAGACCTCCTCCATGTCCTTCAGGCCCTCGTAGAGACGGTCCCGCAGGGCGGTGAGGCGAGCGTTGTCGGCCTCCATCTCCTCACCGGCGATGCGGAAGGCCTCGCCCATGGCGGCGATCTGGTGTGTGGCCAGGGTGCCGGAGCGCATACCTCGCTCGTGTCCGCCACCATGCATCTGCGCCTCCAGACGGACGCGGGGCTTGCGCCGCACGTACAGGGCGCCGATGCCCTTCGGCCCGTAGATCTTGTGCCCGGAGAAAGACATCAGGTCGACCTTCAGGTTCTCCATGTCGATGGGGACCTTGCCGGCCGACTGGGCGGCATCGACGTGGAACAGGATCTTGCGTGCACGGGTCATCTCACCGATCGCCGCGATATCCTGGATCACGCCCAGCTCGTTGTTGACGTGCATGATGGAGACCAGAATGGTGTCGTCGCGCAGGGCCGCCTCGAGCGTGCCCAAGTCGATGAGACCGTTGGGCTCGGGGTCGAGGTAGGTGACCTCGAAGCCCTCTCGCTCCAACTGGCGGCAGCTGTCCAGCACGGCCTTGTGCTCGGTCTTGCTGGTGACGATGTGCTTGCCCTTCTTGGCATGAAAGTGGGCCACGCCCTTGATCGCCAGATTGTCGGATTCGGTGGCGCCGGAGGTCCAGACGATTTCCTTGGGGTTGGCATTGATCAGCTGCGCCACCTGGGCGCGGGCGTTCTCCACCGCCTCCTCGGCCTTCCAGCCGTAGACATGGGAGCGCGAGGCGGGATTGCCGAACTCGCCATCGAGGGTCAGATACTGGCCCAGTTTCTCGGCCACGCGCGGGTCCATGGGCGTGGTCGCCGCATAGTCCATGTAGATCGGTCGTTCTCGTCTGCTACTCATGATGTCGTCTGCCCTTTTCCTGCAAGTATTGATTGTCGCTATGGGTTGAATCTGTCCGCCCCGCTCAAGCGAAGGCCAGAGCGGCGAAGGCCTGTAACTGGCCCAACCGGGCCTTGAGACGATCGACGAAGGTATCCACCTCGGCCTGCGTGGTCTCTTTGCCCAGGCTCACACGTACCGCGCCGCGGGCCAGCTCCTCGCTCACGCCCATGGCCAGCAGCACGTGGCTGGGCTCGACCTCGCCGGTATGGCAGGCGGAGCCACTGGCCAGCGCCAGACCATCCTGGTCGAGATTGACGATGAGGGTCTCGCCATCGATGCCGGGAACCGCAAAGAAGGTCGTATTGGCCAAACGGGGCGCCTCGGCGGCGAAGATCACCAGTCCGGGGAGTTCCGCTCGCAGGCGGGCCTCCAGATGCCCGTGCAGTCGCAGCATGTGCGCCTGTCGGGCCTCGAGTTCGTCCATGGCCAACGCCGCGGCACGACCGAAGCCGACGATACCCGCGACGTTCTCTGTGCCGGCGCGGTAGCCCCGCTCCTGCGCGCCACCCTCGACGAGGGGCGCCAGATCGAGGCCCTTGTCCACCACCAGTGCACCGACGCCCTTGGGTCCGTAGAGTTTGTGCGCCGACAGCGTCATCAGGTGCGCGCCACTGTCGGCAAAGTCGATCGCCAGCTTGCCCGCCGCCTGCACGGCATCGCAGTGCACCAGGGCGCCGGACTGGCGGGCCGCCGCGGCCACCGCGGCGATGTCGTACACCACCCCGGTCTCGTTGTTGGCCATCATCATGGCCAACAGCTGCGGGCGAAGGTCCAGCACCCGCTGCAGATCGTCCTGGTCGAGGCGTCCCTGCTCATCCACCGGCAGCCGTTGAAGATCCCAGCCCCGGCGCGCCAGCCCCAGCGCCGGTGCCCGCACCGAGGCGTGCTCCACCGCACTGATGGCCAAGGTGGCCGGCGGCTTATGCGCCACGACCCCCTTGATCGCCAGATTGTTGGCCTCACTGCCACCGCCAGTAAATATCACCTGCGAGGGATGGGCCGCCACCAACGCCGCCACCTGCTCGCGCGCCGTATCCAGCGCGGCGCGGGCAGCGCGGCCGTAGGCATGGCCACTGGAGGGATTGCCGAACTCGCTGCTCAAATAGGGCAGCATGGCCTCCAGGACCCGCGCATCGAGGGGTGTCGTTGCATTGTGGTCGAGGTAGATGGCCATCGTCGTACCCGCTTCAGCGATCGCCGTGGTCAGAGACCCGCCACCTGGCGCCCCTGATCTTCGGTACGCTCCTGGCGCTCGGACACCTGCTTGACGAAGTCGCGCTCCACCAGGCTGCCGAGAGAGATGCTGTCGAGGAAGTTGTAGATCTGGTCGCTCAACTCGCACCACAGTTCGTGGGTCAGGCAGGCCTCGCCGTTCTGACAATCGCCGCGCCCCTCACACTTGGTGACGTGCATCTTCTCGTCCACCGCGGTGATCACCTCGGCCACATTGATCTCGTTGGCATCCCGACTGAGGCGGTAACCGCCACCGGGGCCGCGGGCGCTGATCACCAGCCCCTGCTTGCGCAGGCGGGAAAAGAGCTGCTCCAGGTAGGACAGGGAGATTCCCTGACGCTGAGATATATCGGCCAGGGTAATGGGCCTTTCGGTGGCATGCAGGGCCAGGTCCAACATGGCGGTTACGGCGTAACGGCCTTTCGTCGTCAATTTCATTTCAATGTTTCTCCAGCGGCATCGTGACTTACAGGCAGTGCGGGCACGGAATGCCTTCAAACACCGTGACCGAGAAGGTAATGACTCAGCCTCTGTGCCACCCGGGGCGACCGGTCCAAATACCTTAATGAATCTGTCGGTCATTATCTATGACCAAGCAGAATAGTCAAGTTATTTTTGCGGCAGATCCCCGCCTTCGTCATCGTTGCCGGTGGCCTTGGCGGCGTCGTCTCGCATGGGTTCGACCTCTCCCATGCCGCACTCACCGAGGTCCGGCAGTTCGATGTCGGGCAACTCCAGATTCAGACGTTTGAGGGCCCCACACATGGCCTCCATTTTGGTGTCCATGACATGCACATGATCGAGCAGGCTGTTGATGGCGCTGGCCACCGGGTCGGGGGCATCCTGGGTCGCGCCATAGGCGTCGAAGCCCAGTTTCTTCGCCGTGGCATGGCGTCGGCGCTCGACTTCGCTGCGCTCGGGGCAGACCACCCGCCCGGGCACGCCGACCACCGTGGCCCCGGCCGGCACCGATTTCACCACCACGGCATTGGAGCCGACCCGCGCGCCCTCACCGAGGCTGATGGGGCCGAGCACCTTGGCCCCCGCACCCACCACCACGTTGTTGCCCAAGGTGGGGTGACGTTTGCCCTTCTGCCAACTGGTGCCACCAAGGGTGACGCCGTGGTACAGAGTGCAGTCGTCACCGATCTCGGCGGTCTCACCGATGACCACCCCCATGCCGTGGTCGATGAAGAAGCGTCGACCGATACGCGCCCCGGGGTGGATCTCGATACCCGTCAGCCAGCGACTGAAGGCGGAGAGCCAGCGTGAGAACCAACGCGCCCGGTGCCGCCACAGCCAGTGGCTGAGGCGGTGGAACAACAAGGCGTGCACCCCCGGATAGGTGGTGACCACCTCGAAGACGCTGCGCGCCGCCGGATCACGGTCGAACACGCAACGGATGTCTTCTCGAATCTGCCTGATCATGTTCCTGTCTGAAACACTCAACTTATCAACCTTAATACCCTACCCTGAAGGTAGGCTGAACGGGAGACTATTTGCCCTGCTCACCGCGCCGCGGGCGCGGCCGCTGGGCGGTGCTCAAGATGCCGCGCAGGATGTTCAGCTCCACCCGATCCGGCCGCGCGCGGTTGAACAGGCGTCTGAGGCGCCGCATCATCACCCGCGAATTGTCCGGATCGAGGAAACCGATGTCCTCCAGGGTCTGGCGCAGATGGGTATGGAAACGTTCCATGTCCTCGGCGCTGGCGGGCGGCTCTTCCGTGTCGTCGCTGGCCGGCAGCGCCGCCCCCGCGGCCATGCGCAATTCGTAACACATGACCTGCACCGCGGCGGCCACGTTGAGCGAACTGAAGGCGGGATCGCAGGGGATGTGCATGAGGTGGTGGCAGAGGGCCAGCTCCTCATTGGTGAGCCCCGAGTGTTCCCGCCCGAAGACCACCGCCACCTCGCCCTGGGGGGCATCGCGCAGGATCTCCCGCGCACTCTCGCGCGGATCACGCAGGGGCAGCTTGAGGTGACGCAGGCGGGCGCTGGCACCCACCACCAAGGCACAGCCGGTGAGCGCCTCGGGCAGGGAATCACAGACCCGCGCGGTGGCCAGCAGGTCGTCGGCGCCCGAGGCCCGAGCGCTGGCCTCGGCATGGGGAAAGCGCTGGGGCTGGACCAAATAGAGCTGCGACAGGCCCATGTTTTTCATCGCCCGGGCACTGGCACCGATGTTCCCCGGGTGGCTGGTATCCACCAGCACGATTCTGACCTTGTTTAACATCGCGCACACCATACCCGAGTCTTTCGGACAGTCAAACGGCCGCCGGCGCGGTCGCATCATTTGGGCCTTTCTGCTAAAGTCGCGCCGCCCAATCGGACCGAATTCTGGCGGATATTCCTATGCATCCCATGCTCAACATCGCCGTGCGCGCCGCGCGCCGCGCCGGCAATCATATCGCCCGCGCCGCGGACAACCTGGACCGCCTCGAGGTGACCACCAAGGCGCCCAACGACTTCGTCAGTCAAGTCGACTACCAGGCCGAACAGATCATCATCGAGGTCCTGCACGAGGCCTTTCCCGATCACGCCATCCTTGCCGAAGAGAGCGGCAGCACCGGCGAGGGCGACTACCAATGGATCATCGACCCCCTGGACGGCACCACCAACTTCCTGCACGGATTCCCCCAGTTCGCCGTCTCCATCGCCCTGCGCCACCGGGGGCGTCTGGAACAGGCCGTGGTCTACGATCCCATGCGCCAGGAACTGTTCACCGCCAGCCGCGGCGGCGGCGCCACCCTCAACGACCGCCGCCTCCGGGTCAGCAAGCGCAGTGGCCTCGAAGGCGCCCTGCTCGGCACCGGCTTCCCCTTCAAGCAGCAGCAGTATCTGGACGCCTACCTGGACACCTTTCGCGCCCTGTTCCCCATGACCGCCGGTATTCGCCGCCCCGGCTCGGCCGCCCTCGATCTGGCCTATGTGGCCGCGGGCCGTCTGGACGGCTTTTGGGAGATCGGGCTGAAGCCCTGGGACTGCGCCGCCGGTGCCCTCCTGATCCAGGAGGCGGGCGGGCTGGTGAGCGACTTCGCCGGCGGCAACACCTTCCTCGACACCGGCAACCTGGTGGCCGGCAATCCCAAGGTCTTCAAGGCGATCCTGCAGACCATTCGTCCCCACCTGCCCACCGAGCTGTCACGCTGAGCCGAGGCGGCAAGACCTTGCCGCCCGGTGTTCAAGTTTGCCGCCCCTGCGCCGAAGTGATGGAGCAGAAAGCACGAGGAGAACGGCAGCGTGAAACGACACCCCACCCATCAGCAGGCCCTGGAACTGTGTCTGCACGACAGCCTGGACCGGCTTGAGGCCTTCACCCTGGAGTTGGCCTTCAACACCCGCGGAATGAATTTCGAGATCCTCGACATCCACCCTCCCCTGCCAGACGTCATCGCCACCCCCCAGCCCCGCGCGGCAGAGTCAGAGGCCGTGGTCAGCCTGCAACAGGCGCGCCGGCGCCGACGCGCCTGAAGCAAACCGATCCCTGGCCGGACGACGGCTCCCCCGCGGCCGAAGTTTGGTACACTCTGCGCCTTTCTCAGACCATCGAGGCGAACCCCAGCGGCTCGCCATCGCGGAGGTGTGCGCGCCATGGAATTGCTGTCCAAACTGCTCAAGGAAATGGTCACGCGGAACGCCTCCGACCTGTTTCTGAGCACCGGTTCACCGCCCGCCTTTCGTATCGACGGCGCCCTGCAGACCGCCGAGATGCCGCCCTTGGCCCCCGGCACCACGGACAAGATGGCCAAGCTGGTCATGCGTCCCGAGCACGCCGAGGCCTTCGCCGAGGAACTCGAACTCAGCCTCGGCTATACCGTGCCCGGCATCGGCCGATTCCGCTTCAACGTCTTCCACCAGCGTGGCGAGATCGGCATGGTGATCCGTGCGGTCCCCTTCTCCGTACCCGACTTCCAGACCCTCGGCATCCCCGACCGGCTGCAGGACATCGTCATGCTCAAGCGCGGTCTGGTGCTGGTGGTCGGCCCGTCCGGGGCGGGCAAGTCCACCACCCTGGCGGCCATGATCGACCACCGCAACCGGCAGACGGTGAGTCACATCATCACCGTCGAGGACCCCATCGAGTACCTCCTGCAGCACCAGCAGTCGGTGGTCAATCAGCGCGAGGTCGGTGTCGACACGCACTCCTACCACCGCGCACTGATCAACGCCCTGCGCCAATCGCCGGACATGCTCATGATCGGCGAGATCCGCGAACACGAGATCATGGAGGACGTCCTCGAGTTCTCCGACACCGGCCACCTCTGTCTGGCCACCCTGCATGCCAACAACGCCAGCCAGGTGTTCGAGCGCATCGTCAATATGTTCCCGCAGGAAAAACGCGACCTGCTGCGCTTCACCCTGGCGCAGAACGTCAAGGCGGTGGTCTCGCAGGTGCTGGTACCGACCCTGCAGGGTGGCCGCACGGTGGCCGTGGAGATGCTCATTTCCACCTCGCGCGTGCGCGATCTCATCCGCCGCGGTGACTTCGCCACCCTCAGCGATGTGATGGAAAAGGACACCACCGACGGCATGTGCACCATGGACCAGTCCCTCTACAACCTCTATGTGGACGGCCGCATCGACGAAGAGACTGCCCTCACCTATGCCGACTCACGCAGCAACATGCGCCTACAGATGCGCCTGGCCGGCAACACCCCCGGCCTGGCCACCACGACAGAAGACGAAGAAGAAACCCCATAGCGGAACCGACAATGAAAAAGCCCCCACTCTTGATCCAGCCCGATGCCCTGGAAGCCGCCCGCGGCGAGCCCAGACTACTGATCGTCGACCTGAGCAAGCCCGAGACCTACGCCAAGGGGCACATCCCCGGCGCGGTGCACCTGGACTATGCGCAGATCGTGCGCATCGACAAACCCCGCATGGGCCTGCTGCCCGACGCCGAGACCCTGGGCAACCTGCTGTCGGTGATCGGCGCCACCCCCGACAGCTGGATCGTCGCCTACGACGACGAAGGCGGTGGCCGCGCCGCGCGCCTGCTGTGGACCCTCGACGCCCTCGACCACCGGCACGCCAGCCTGCTCGATGGCGGCCTGTTCAGCTGGGCCAACGAGGGCCACCCACTGCAGGTGCATGCCGACCACCCGCCGGTCGGCGAGTATGTGGCCCAGATCGACGACAGACCGCTGGCCAGCCGCGACTACATCCTGGCCCACCTGCTCGACCCCGAGGTGGTCCTCTGGGACACACGCTCGCCGGAGGAATTCCACGGCGTCAAGTGCTTTGCCGATCGCTGCGGGCACATCCCCGGCGCCATCAATCTCGACTGGGTGGAGCTGATGGACCGATCCCGCAACATGCGCCTCAAGCCGGAAGCCGTACTGCGCGAAATGCTCGAGAGCCGCGACATCAACCCGGACAAGACCGTCGTCACCTATTGCCAGACCCACCACCGTTCGGCCCTCGCCTACTACGTGTTGAAGGTGCTGGGTTATCCCCGCATCAAGGGCTATCCCGGCTCCTGGTCGGATTGGGGCAACGACCCGAACACCCCCATCGAGACCTGATGCGCAAGACAGCGGCATAACGGGGCGGCATGCCAACAGCATGCCGCCTTTGTCATTTCCAACGATCACACGACGAGCACCCACCGTTGCCAACGGACGCACGATGAGCACCCAGGCCAAAGACACCCCCAAGGTCACCCCCATGATCGCGCAATACCTGCGCATCAAGGCGGAGTTCCCCGACACCCTGCTGTTCTATCGCATGGGGGACTTCTACGAACTGTTCTTCGACGACGCCCGCAAGGCGGCGCGCCTGTTGGACATCACCCTCACCGCGCGGGGCAAATCCGGCGGCGAGCCCATCCCCATGGCCGGCATCCCCTACCACAGCGCCGACGGCTACCTGGCCCGCCTGGTGCGGCAGGGGGAATCGGTGGCCATCTGCGAACAGGTCGGCGACCCGGCCAAGGCCAAGGGCCCCGTGGAGCGCCGCGTCACGCGCGTCGTCACCCCCGGTACCCTCACCGACGAGGCCCTGCTGGAAGAGCGCCGCGACAACCTTATCGTGGCCGTCACGCGCAACGGGCAGCGTTACGGCATCGCCGCCCTGGACATCGCCAGCGGCCGCTTCAGCGTCCTCGAGGCCGAGGGCGACGAGGCCCTGGCCGGGGAACTGGAGCGCCTCGACCCGGCCGAACTCCTGCTCGATGAAGACAATCCGCCGGCACTCGACGAGCGACCCGGCCTGCGCCGCCTGCCACCCTGGCAATTCGAACCGGGTGCCGCCCAGCGCCAGCTCTGTCAGCAATTCGGTACCCACGACCTGGCCGGCTTCGGCTGCCAGCAGCTCCCCCTGGCGACGGCCGCCGCCGGCGGTCTGCTGCAGTACGTGCGCGACACCCAGCGCACCGCCCTGCCACACATCCGCGGCCTGCGCGTCGAGCGGCGCGAGGAGAGCGTGGTGCTGGATGCCGCCAGCCGCCGCAACCTCGAGTTGGAGACCAACCTCGCCGGTGGCCGCGAACACACCCTCGCCTGGGTCATGGACCACACCACCACCGCCATGGGCAGCCGCCTGCTGCGGCGCTGGATAAATCGCCCCCTGGCCGACCACGCACGCCTGCGCCTGCGCCACGCCGCCGTGGCCGCCCTCCTCGAAGACCAGCGCTACGCCGAGCTGCGCGAGCCCCTGCGCACGGTGGGGGACGTGGAACGCATCCTCGCCCGCGTCGCCCTGCGTAGTGCCCGGCCGCGCGACCTGGCCCAACTGCGCGACACCCTGGGCCGCCTGCCGGAGCTGCGCGCGACCCTGCAGCGGCTCACCGGCGACAGCGACTGCCGCCTGCTCGGCGAGATCCACGCGCGTATCGGCGAACACCCGGCGCTCCACGACCTGCTGCAGCGCGCCATCGTCGACGAGCCACCGCTGCTGGTACGCGACGGCGGGGTACTGGCCGCCGGTTACGACGACGAACTGGATGAACTGCGCGCCATCTCGCAAAACGCCGGACAGTTCCTCCTCGACCTGGAGGCCCGCGAACGCGAGCGCAGCGGTATCGCCGGCCTCAAGGTGGCCTACAACCGAGTGCATGGCTATTACATCGAGGTCAGTCGCACGCACAGCGACAAGGTGCCGGCGGACTACGTGCGACGGCAGACCCTGAAGGGTGCCGAACGCTACATCACCCCCGAACTCAAGGCCTTCGAGGACCGCGCCCTCAGCGCCAGCGAGCGTGCCCTGGCACGAGAGAAGGCCCTCTTTGATGCCCTCTTCGCCCCCCTGCTCGAAGACCTCGCCGCGCTCCAGGCCAGCGCCGAGGCCCTGGCCGAGCTGGACGTGCTCTGCAACCTGGCCGAACGTGCCGACAGCCTCGACCTGTGCCGACCCGAGCTATGCCCCGAGCCGGGCCTGCACATCGAGGCCGGCCGGCATCCCGTCGTCGAGCAGGTCATGAGCGAACCCTTCATCCCCAACGACGTGCACTTCGACGACCAGCGCCGCATGCTGGTGGTCACCGGGCCCAACATGGGCGGCAAATCCACCTACATGCGCCAGACCGCCCTCATCGCCCTGCTCGCCCATGTCGGCAGCTTCGTCCCCGCACGTCGCGCCAGCATCGGCCCGCTGGACCGCATCTTCACCCGCATCGGCGCCGCCGACGACCTGGCCGGTGGCCGCTCCACCTTCATGGTCGAGATGACCGAGACGGCCAACATCCTGCACAACGCCAGCGAGCACAGCCTGGTATTGATGGACGAAGTCGGCCGCGGCACGTCCACCTTCGACGGCCTCTCCCTGGCCTGGGCCTGTGCCGAGGCACTGGCCGGCGAGGTGCGCGCCTTCACCCTCTTCGCCACCCACTATTTCGAACTCACCGGTCTGGCAGAGAGCCTCCCCGGCGTGGCCAATGTGCACCTCGACGCGGTGGAGCATGGCGAGGGCATCGCCTTCCTGCATGCCGTCAAGGAGGGGCCGGCCAATCAAAGTTATGGCCTGCAGGTCGCCGCCCTGGCCGGTGTGCCGCCGGCGGTGATCCAGCGTGCCCGCGAACACCTGCGACGCCTCGAGACCCAGAGCCTGCAGGCACAGGCCGGTGAGCGGGATGCCGAACAGTTCTCGCTGTTCGACGAGGCCCCGGAGCCGCCGGCCCTGGATGCCTTGCGCGAGCTGGACCCCGATGGGCTCACCCCGCGCCAGGCCCTCGAGGCACTCTACCGCCTGCGTGAGCTGCTCTCTTAACACCCCAGCAGCCACGCACGAAAGCCGCGGACAGACGCCCAGTGGTCCATGCGGGGAGTTCTGTGACTAAGGAGCACAGTGAGAAGGGGCAGAGCAAGGCGGCAAAACGCAGGAATGGGGGCACCATTTCGAGTTTTACCAACGCGGAAATGCGCCTTCTCACGCAGCGAATAGTGACATAACTTTCCGCATGGACCACTAGCCCTGCAGCAGGATCTGTCGCGCCCGCTCGATGGCGGTCTCGTCACCACTGAGGATCAGAATGTCGCCCTCCCGCAGACGCGTGTCGTCGGCCGGCTGGGGCACCAGGATGCCGTGACGACGGATGGCCACCACTTGGACCGGCAGGTTCAACGCCCCTAAGGACTGTCCCACGGCATGGGCCACGGGCGGCAGTAAAACGGGCTGCAGGTGCTGCTGATAGGCATCGTCGGCGCGGCCCTCGCTGGAGCTGTGGATGAAGCGACGGAGCACCTGATAGCGCTCGGCACGGATCTCCGCCATGCGCTGGCTGACCTCCGTCTCCGGCCTGCCCAACAGGATCAACAACTGGGCCCCCAACATGAGGCTGGCCTCCAGATCCTCCGGCAGCACCTCGGTGGCCCCGGCCTGCAAGAGGGCGTCGATGGCCTGCTCGTCGCGCGTGCGCGCGAGGATGGTCAGCTCGGGATTCAGCTGACGGGCCAGGTGGACCGTGCGCTCGGCCTGCGCCAGGCGATCGTGGGTGACGACCAACGCACTGGCGCGACGCAGGCCACTGGCCTCGAGGAGACTGCGCCGACTGGCGTCACCGAACACCACCTGAAAACCCGCCTCCCGCGCCTTGCGCACGCGCTGTGCATCCAGGTCCAGGGCCAGGTAGGCGAAGTTGTCCTCCTGCAGGAGCGTGGCCAGGTTCTGCCCGATGCGGCCGAAACCGACGATCACCACATGCCCTTGCAGATCGCCACTCTCCTGGGCCACCACCTGCTCGGGCGCAACGACACTCTGCCCGACGCGCCACTGCAACAACCAACGCGACAGGGGCAGGCTGAAGCGGATCAAGACCGGCGTCGCCGCCATGCTCAGGATCATTGCGCCGAGCAGGATCTGGCCCACCACCTCACTCAGCAGACCCTCGGCGAGGATGCCGGCCACCAGCAACAGACCGAACTCACCCACCTGCGCCAGGCTGAACCCGCTGCGCAGGGCGGTCAGGCCGTCCTCACCGAAACCACGCACGAGCAGCGTGATCAGGAGCGCCTTGAAGGACATGATCGCCAGGGTCAGGCCGAGGATCTGCGGCAGATAGGTGAGCAGGCTCTGCGGCACCAGCAGCATGCCCACGGTGGCGAAGAACAGCCCGAGCAGGATCTCCTGAAAGGGACGAATGTCCGATGCCACCTGATGACGGAATTCGGTCTCACCCAGGACCATGCCGGCGAGGAAGGCACCCAGGGGGGCCGACAGGCCGGCCTCATGGACGATCAGGGCCGCGCTGATGACGATGAACAACACCCCCAACATGAAGACCTCGCTCGATCCGCCACGAGCGATCCAGTGCAGGAAGGGACGCACCAGCCAGCGACTACCCACGTAGAGGCCGACGAAGACCAGCGCCGCCTTGGCGAAGGTCAGGCCGAGTTCACCGTGTCCACCCGCAGACGTCAGACTGCCCAGCAGGATCAGGAAGGGCAGGGTCGCCAGATCCTGAAACAGCAGCACCGAGACGGCGATGCGTCCATGTCGGGTGGCCAGCTCCATCTGCTCTGCCAGTTGTTTGACGACCACCGCGGTGGAAGACATGGCGATGGCACCACCGATCAGCAGCGCCACCTTCGCCTCGACACCCAGCCACATGGCTACCCCCGCCACCAGCAAGGTCACCAGCAAGACCTCACTGCCACCCAGGCCCAGGACCTGGCGCCGGTTGGCCAGCAGCTCTGGCAAGGTGAATTCCAGACCGATGAGGAACATCAGGAACACCACGCCCATCTCGGCCAGGAAGTGCGTCTGCTCGTTGTCCGGCAACCAACCCAGGCCGTTGGGCCCCACCAGCAACCCCACGGTGAGATAGCCGAGGATGGGTGAGAGGCCGAGCCAGCGAAAAAGCGAGACCACGGCCACCGCCGTGCCCATGAGCAGAAAGAGTCCGACAAAGAAATCGCTGGTCATAGATGTTCGATGATCTCGATGGATTGATCGCCGGTCATTATCGGGGTGACGATGAGCGGCGTCCACGACTTGTCCCAACGAATCCAGCAGGCACGCCATTGGTGTGCAGCACGATGGTATCGATCGCCGATGCCAGCACGGCAGTCCGTCACCGGCGAGGGCGCCAGCAAGCCATCTCCAACGCTCGATCGGGCAGCACCGCAGCAGGCCTCCGGCAAACCCGGACGGCCGCCGCGGATCCCCTCAGCGGGCGTGACATTTCACCCCCCATCATGGGCACAAAAGACCTTGCGGAGGCTATCTCGGCGGTCCACGATCAGGACTGCAGGGTACGCCCGTGCACACCGGCCGCGGAAGGCCATCACTCATCGGCAAGGAGCCTCATCATGCAAGACATCGAAGAACGTCCGTTGAACAACCTCGACTGCTGCCCCGTCCTCGACGGCAAGCCCGTCTGTGACACCCTCAATTTCCGCTATCGACTGCCCTACCGTCCGCGTCGCAACGACCGCCAGCGGGTAGCGGTGGAACTGGAACTGCAGTTCCGTCTGGAGCGCTGCGCCGGGCCCCTGGTTTTGGGCGACCCGGTCTACTCGACCACCCTGTTGCCGGGCGAGCGCGTGCGCCTGTTCACCAGCGACCGCCGCAGCCGCTGGTCCTACGACAGCGAGAGCAATCTCACCTATCGGCACGAAACGACCTCCGAAGAGTCCTTCTATACCGCCGGCATGGCGCGCGCCGTGAGCGATCTCGAGAGCAGCGAGTCCAGTAGCTCCAGTTCCAGTTATGGCGAGACCTGGGCCGACGGTGGCGGCGAGGCCAGTTTCAATTTCCTCGGCATCATCAAGATCGGCGGTGGTGGCGGTGGTGGCGCCTTCTCTTCGGGTTCGACACACGAGTTTGCCCAGAACATCTCGCGTCACGCCGAGTCGGCCTCGTCCTATGTCGCTGCCTCGGTGAGAGCCAAGAGCGCCACCAGCATCGGCGAGGTGGAGACGCGCCAACATGCCGAGGGGGAATCCGAGGCGCAGTACGAGTCGGCCTCGCGCCAGTTTCGCAATCCCAACAAATGCAGCGCGGTGACCTATCTCTTCCATCAGATCAACAAGATCCAACGGGTACGCTTCCGCCTGGTGGCCATCAAACGTCGGATAGTCGACCCCGCGGCCCCCACCGATGCGGCACAGCGAATCCCCCTGGACACCAACGGCAAGATCTCCGTCCTGCCGCAGGCCATCCCTGCCACCAGCAGCAAACGGCTGCAGGTCGAAGAGATCGGTCGCATCAGTGCCGCGGAACACCTGCAACCCAAGTTCTCGCTCCTGCGCGGCGGCCTGGGGAGTAATTTCAGCAGCCTCTCCCCCGCCACACCGATCGGCATGCTGAACGAGCCGGTCAATGAAAACCTGCGCAGTCAGACGCTCAAGACGGTGGACGAGGAACTGATCAAGGAGGGCCTGCTCGACAAACGGGGCGAACCGTCTGCGGAGATCGTCGCCGAACTCTCCTGGGAGCGCGAAGAGATCATTCCCACGCCCGGCATCATGGTCAAGGGCTGCCTGGATGACTGCATCACCTGCGAGCCGACCCTGCGGCGCGAGATCGAACTGGACCTGGAACACAAGACGCTGCGCAACGCCCTGCTCAAACGCAAGATCGAATTGCTCGAGCATGCGCAGGAATACCGCTGCTGTCCGGATGAAGGCGAATTGCCCAGCGAACCGACCGACTGATCTCCCACCCCGTCCAAGGAGGACACACCCATGGCGAGTAAAAAGACCCCCCGAACGAACGCACGCGTCAACACCCCGCGCATTCGTCTCATCGGCTATTCGAGCGAAGACCGGCACCCGGACATCGCGGCCTATCTCATCGACCGCAGCGGCAAACCTGTGCATCGCCTGAAGGTCGACGCCCAGGGACGATTCGAACTGGCCGACAAACAGCTCGACAAGGCGGCCTTTCTAGCCATCGGTGCCGACACGGGCGAGACGTCCGCGACCCTCGATCGCAAGCACTTCGTGCTCTATCGTCCGACACAGGTGCGCGCCATCCTGGCCAGAGACGGGCGCTTCGAGATCCCACGCGAACGCTGGCTGAGTTGGATAAAGGTGCGTCGTTGCGTCAGTGGCAGCGTGCGCCACTGCCACTGGCACTTCTTCCCCTGGCCCTGGCCGCTGCCCCCCTTGACTCCCCTGTTCTCGGTCAAGGCGCTGGCGGCCAGCAAGCCCAGCGGCCTCGGCCGGCCAGCCAAGGCGGACGTGAACCTGCCAGACAGCCTTATCGCCTACCCACGCCCACCACGTCCACCACACCGTCACTGCCGCCCCCTGTGCGACGGGCTCATCGAGGTCTATCGTCGCACCTGTTGCTGCACGCCATGGATCATCCACGACCCACGGCTGGACGACCTGCTCGCCGAGTTGGAGCGTCTGAGCGAAGGTCTGCGTCCCTTCCCGCCCAAGCCCTGGCCGCCGCGGCCCGAGCCGGATCCCAGCCCCCTGGAACCCCTGCCGCCGATAGCGGCGCAGGGGCCGTTCGCGGCATCCGGCCCGACGTCGCGACTCGCGCAAACGGCCAACACCCAGGCAGACCTGCACAGTGGACTCGACCCTTTACGACTCTCGCTGCTGCGCAACGGCACCCCGGACGAACGCCAGCTCAATGCCGCGCGCGACTTGGCGGCCCTGCAACGACTCCCCGCCGAACAGGTACCGGCTTACATCAATGCCCGCCCCTATATCGCCTGCCGTTGCGGCCATGTCCGCAAAATGGCACAGGGCTTCATTCGGGCAGATGGCGAATTCAGCCTCTGCTGGCGAGAGCCCCTGCGCCTGCTGCGGCCGCACTGTCACGATGAATACAGCTTCGTGGTCAAACAAGTGATCGACGACGAGACCGTCACCATCTACAACGGCCTGGCCGCCAACCGCTGGCATACTGAGCGGGAGGGCATCGTCCTCGACAGCTACCACCCGCGTGCCGCCACTTGCGGCGGCGACGACTTCCCCGGCGACGCCGAAGGGGCCTTTGCCCTGCTGCAGGACATTGGCCTGACCGGCAGCTGGCTGCTGAAGACGCCGGATGCCAGGGCATGGGACCGTGTCGACCCGCCCGTGGAGTACAACGACGGCCTGGCCTTTCCCGCAGCCACACCGGACGAGGCCGTCGGCCGTTATCTCGACCGAAACTGGGGCGGTCTGCTGCGCCTGCGTTACCATTTCAGTGCAGCCATGAAGAGCCTTGGGGCGCGCTACTTCCGCGTCAGCGTGGTGGCCGCCGACGACAATGGCGATCCCATCGGCCCGCGTCGCTATCTGGCCGCACCGCCCTGGCACTACTACGAATACAGCGGCACCACCCTCTACGTGCGCAAACAGGCCCTCGGCCCGCATAGCGCCGGAGGACAGAACGATCTATACGAGATCCCCCTGCCCTTCGACGACGTCGACAAGTCCTGGCAATCCGGCCAGTACCACGCCCTGCTCGATACGCGCGAATTCGCCAATGGCCGCCATCTGCTCACCCTGGAGGTATTCGATGCCAGCGGCACCCTGCTGCGTCCACAGGTCAGCGATGCGCCGCCCATCGCCAACAGCCCTGCGGACTTCACCTTCCGCCGCTGGTATCAAGAGACGGGCGCTACCGACGAAGTGCCCCACGGCGCCCTGACCCACTTGCTCTGGTGGGACAATCGCCGCGCCGTGGCACACATCGCCGACCTTCGGGTCGCCGGCGTGGCCAGCAACGAAGAGTGCCAGTTCCTCACCGCCAGCGGCGCCACCGGCTTCAGTATCGGTTATCGCGCCTATCACCCGGAGCCCCTGTTCCTGCTCGACCATCGCCTGTGGAGCCGCCGTGGTCTCGGTGGACCCGTGCGTTATCTCACCGTGCTGGACCCGGCTCCCGATGCCAACCCCAATGTGAGCCCACGCAATGTGGGTGTACCACCGGCGCCCGTGCAACAAGGTCAGGAACGCCGATTCGACGATATGCTCGATGGCGTACCCAGCGGCCGATGCAGCTTCAGCGCCAACCTGCACGTCAACGTCAAGACCTTCGACGGTATTGGCACCCTGGATGGCCTGGACGGTTGGGACCAGGCGGCCTTCGCCTTGGAGTTGACGAGCTGAACGCGGCCCGTGACGCCCTGTATCACGGGTTGAACGATCCACGCCGAAAGGGACATTCCTGAAATTCGACTCAGGGGTGTCCCACGAGGCTCGATTGTTTTCCATCAACCGGGAACGGCGATCAATATACCCAACAAGATCTGCTCAGAGAGTCATAACGCCACGCACACATGATCAATTGATTTCTCCGACAAACATGAGGGCTTGAGCCATGAAGACACCGACTGTCGATTGGGAAAATTCATCCGATGAATTCATTACGGCATTCCGAAACAACCCCAGCATCAGCGATACCGTAGTCAATAAAGGATCTGCCGAATCAATCATTGCAGAAGATGTGGCCAGGGCGCAGCGCATGTCTGCTTCCGGGCTCCGGCACCTTGCTGCGATCCTCGGCGCAAATCGTAACGCCGGACGACGTGAGCGTTGGCGGAAGGACGCACTGGCGCCGAGGTATTTCGGCAAGACATCCAGTGTGGCAAACATGCGAGCGGTGCACCGTCGATTGGAACGGGCTCATCGTCGCTTGCGGGATGACAGACTACACATACGCATGCGGCCCCAGTCTGCACGCCCTGGCAACTCTGGTCGAAATACCGGAGCATTTCTATCACCGAAACATTTTCAGCTCTTTCCCGCGTTTGCCTCACAAAATGATGAGATGCGCGCAGGGATTATCATTCATGAACTGCTGCATGAATGGTTGATCGACCAATCCATCGGAGGCAATACCGTCTACGAAGACGACGAGGTACGGCGTCTTGCATCACGGGATCCCGCGAAGGCTCGCCGTTGTCCATCTAACTTCGAGAACTTCCTTCTACAAGTGTGGCGTGACGAAGGACTGGAAGCACCGAGTGGCGCCATAAAACGGGATACGCCTCTCATTATATCCGCTGAGGCGAGAACCAATGCGACCGGCCTTCTCGCAGATAGACCAGTGATTACCGAGGCAACCATGCAGGGTCGGCGAGACCTGATTTTTGCGGCATTGCGGGCACGTTCAGACAACACCTTGGTCCCTACGATCTTCGAGATCGATAGCATACCCTTAGAGCGGCGTGGCGGTGACAACCCAACAGGCGCCATCAGTTATCCTGCATCCGCTTGCACACTCCCTGACGGAACAATCATTACCGCCGTACGCGGAGAGAACAGCCGTCGCATGAAGTTGATCGCCTGGAGCGTCTCAGACGAAACACCACATCGAGTCCATGATAGTGGAACGATATATGGTGATGTCTATTCACAGCCAGATATCATAGCCACCGGCGGCCGAACAATGGCTGTTATATTCAAGGGAAAGAGCGGGAAGATGAAAGTCGATCTCGTCGAATATCGCAGGAATGGAACATTTGACCGCATCGCCAATGCCGAGACCAGCGGGCCTATCGATGACCATGGACGTGCCTGCTTGGTGAGCCCAGTAGACGACTTGTTTGGCGGTCCACAGGACGATTCTCCAAGGAAGGTATTACTGGCCACGGCCATGCGCACACGCGAAGGGAAACTCAGCGTCAACCTATGGACGGGTGAGCTTGGCCGAAAGCGTGTGTACCGTCATGGCGGGCTCGTGGATAGAAAGATTACAGGGCGTCCAGGCATTGCATCACTCGCCCTAGATAATAGGCCTCGAGTGGTTGCCGCAGTACGCGACGAAGACACCGGACGGCTGCGCTTGACTTCTTATGATGTAAGTGACCCAGCCCGTCCCCGTAGAATGGGCGACAATGGAATAACTGGCCCACGAATGACTCACAGCCCGGACATCGCCACCGTC
>JANTGX010000015.1 GCA_024762755.1 Gammaproteobacteria bacterium | reverse complement strand
CGCACGTAGGCGCCGTCCTTCGACTTGTAGTTCTGATAGTCGCCGTCCACGGCCTCCATCATGCGCTGCTGCAGCAGGCCGTCCTTGTCCATGGCCAGAAGGGGATCCCAGTAGCCGCCCCAGAGCACCTTGATGACGTTCCAGCCGGCGCCGCGGAAGGTGGCCTCCAGTTCCTGCACGATCTTGCCGTTGCCGCGCACCGGGCCGTCCAGGCGCTGCAGGTTGCAGTTGATCACCCAGGTGAGGTTGTCCAGGCGCTCGCGCGCGGCGAGGCCGATGGCGCCGAGGGTCTCGGGCTCGTCCGTCTCGCCGTCGCCGACGAAGGTCCACACCCGGCGGTTGCGGGTGTCGGCCAGGCCGCGGTGGTGCAGGTACTTCATGAAGCGCGCCTGATAGATGGACATGATGGGGCCGAGGCCCATGGAGACGGTGGGGAACTGCCAGAAGTCAGGCATCAGGTGCGGGTGGGGGTAGGAGGACAGCCCGCCGCCGTCGACCTCCTGCCGGAAGTGGTCCAACTGCTCCTCCGTGAGCCGGCCTTCGAGATAGGCACGGGCGTACATGCCGGGCGAGGCGTGGCCCTGGAAGTAGATCAGGTCGCCGCCGTGCTCGTGGCTGGGGGCGCGCCAGAAGTGGTTGAAGCCCACGTCGTAGAGGGTCGCCGCCGAGGCAAAGGTGGCGATGTGGCCACCCAGTTCCGCCGCCTTGCGGTTGGCCTTCACCACCATGGCCATGGCGTTCCAGCGGATGTAGGCGCGAATACGGTTCTCCAAGGCCGGATTGCCGGGCAGCGGGGCCTCGAGGTGAGGCGGGATGGTATTCACATAGGCCGTGTTGGCCGAATAGGGCAGATTGGCCCCGGAGCGACGCGCCTTGTCGATGAGTTGCTCGAGCAGGTAGTGGGCGCGCTCGACGCCCTCCGTCTCGATCACCGCCGCCAGGGCATCGAGCCACTCTCGGGTCTCTTCGGCATCCACGTCCGTGATGTCGGGATTCTGTGATGATAATTGCTGGGACATACTCCAACCTCTTGCTGGGATTGGCCGAAAACGGAGGAGGACCGGGATCGGCGCGGGCCTCGTCGCGGCGATGAACGGCGCACCGGGGCATCCGTCCGACGTTTGCTGGGGTGGATCGGCGCTCGGTGCAGGGGCACCGGTTCTCGAACGACGCCGCCGAGATTTGGCAGGGGGACGCGCCCCGGCTGCCCGCAAAAAGGCGAATGATCGTCGTTTTGCCCTTGTGGGTCAAGCAATCAGGGGCTGGCCGAGTCCTGCTCCGGGACAAAAAACTAACGCTTTTACAAGGAGATAAACCGGCCCCTCGGCGGCGACCCATGGCCCCGCCAGGGCGACCAGGGATGCCTCACGGCCGTTCGAGCCGCCCGCCGCCGGTGGGCCAGTGGGACTCGGGGCCTACCAGTCGGCGGCACAGACGACGGTCAGGACGCGCACCGCCCGCCCCGCATCGTCGTGCAGCAGACGGCCCCGTTGGCGCAACCGCCCCTTGCCGCCGAGCAGGCGATGGGTCACATCGAAGCCCGTCACGCGTGCGTCCAACACCGGCGACAGGGCCTCCTCCACTGCAGTACGGTCATCGCCGTGGACACAGCCGAGCAGCTCGTCCCTGCCGCCGTGAAAGCCCTGCGGGCCAATGGCGAACAGGCGTTCGGCCACCGATGACATGATCAGTTGATCGCCGATGAGGTCGAGATCCCACACGCCGATATCGGCGGTGTCGAGGGCCAGACGCAGACGCTCTTCGTTGTCGGCGATCTCGCGGATCACCGCGCGGCGGGTGCGACTGCCGGTCCGCCGCTCGCTGAAGGAGATCATGGCGTCGTCGCCGTAGCGCAGCCAGATCCAGTTGACGCCGAACAGGCGGGCCAGGGCCTGCAGGTTGGCGAACTCGATATTGCCCCCCTTCGCCCACTTGCCCACGGCCTGCCCGGAGACCCCCACCACCCGTCCTACCTCGGCGTGGGACAGGCCCTGCTCGACCATCAACTTGGCCAGACGCTGGGCGAAACTCTCATTCTCCACGAGGACACTCTCTCTTTGGCACGGCATCATTGGGGCGCCATGATACAAACTCGGGGTTGCCGGAAAAAGGGGCGATTCCAACCCCGGGTTCTCAGCCGCCGGCGTCGGTGGTCCCAAAATCCCCCCACAGCCACTGCAAGACGGCGAGGGCCGCCACCGCCGCCGTCTCCGTGCGCAAGACCCGCGGACCCAGGCGCAGGGGCTGAAACCCGGCGCCCTCGGCCGCCTCGATCTCCGCCGGCGCCAGGCCACCCTCGGGGCCGATGAGCAGCGTGATGGGGCCGGACGGCGGCGGCAGGTCGGCGAGGGAGCGGGTGGCCCGATGGTGCAGCACCAGGCGCAGACCCGGGGCGGCGGCCTGCCCCGCCAGCCAGGTCTCGAAGCCCGTCACCGGGGCCACCTCGGGCAGGCGGTTGCGACCGCTCTGCTCGCAGGCCGCCACCGCCACCCCCTGCCAGTGGGCACGCCGTTTCTGCCGCCGCTCACCGTCCAGATTGACCACCGTGCGCGTGGTCACCAGGGGCTGGATGTGCGCCACGCCTAGCTCCACCGCCTTCTGCACCGTGTAGTCCATGCGCTCGCCGCGCGAGACCCCCTGCGCCAGGCGCAGCACCAGGGGCGACTCCACCTCACGCGGCTCGAAGGCCAACAGTTCGATACGCACGCTGCGCCGGCCCACCGCCTGCACACGGGCATCGAACTCACCTCCCTCGCCATTGAACAGGCGCAACGCATCGCCCTCGCGCAGGCGCAGTACCTTGTGCAGGTGGACCGCCGCCTGGCCCTGCAACTCGATCACCTGCCCGGTGGCCAGCGGCTCCGGCTGGTAGATACGCGGTATTCTCACCACCACTCCTCGTTCCCGACCCGACAAGCCCGCCATTGTGCCGCCCGGCCCGGCGCCGGACAAACATGGCATAATGCCTGCCGCTCCCCGAAGACACCGGACCGCCGATGGAAACCCTCACCCTCACCCGCCCCGACGACTGGCATCTGCACCTGCGCGACGGCGACGCCATGGCCGCCGTGGTCCCCTTCACCGCTCGCCAGTTCCGCCGCGCCATCGTCATGCCCAATCTGCGCCCGCCGGTGACCACCACCGAGCAGGCCCTCACCTACCGTCGCCGCATCCTCGACGCCCTGCCCGAAGACACCGACTTCGAGCCGCTGATGACCCTCTATCTCACCGACAACACGCCGCCGGCCGAGATCCAGCTGGCCAAGGCCAGCGGCCACGTGCATGCGGTCAAGCTCTACCCGGCCGGCGCCACCACCAATGCCGACGCCGGCGTCACCGACCTGCGCCGCGTGGATGCGACGCTGGCCGCCATGGCCGAGGCCGGCCTGCCGCTGCTGGTGCACGGCGAGGTGACCCGCCCGGACATCGACATCTTCGACCGCGAGCAGGTCTTCATCGACGAGCAATTGAAGCCCCTGCTCGAACGCCACCCGGATCTGCGCCTGGTCTTCGAACACATCACCACCCGCGATGCCGTCGATTTCGTCACGGGCGCCGGGGCCAACGTGGCCGCCACCATCACCCCCCAGCACCTGCTGTTCAACCGCAACGCCATGTTGGTGGGCGGCATCCGCCCGCACTTCTACTGCCTGCCGGTGCTCAAGCGCGAAGGCCACCGCGAGGCCGTCCTCGCCGCCGCCACCAGCGGCAACCCCAAGTTCTTCCTCGGCACCGACAGCGCGCCACACGCCAAGGACGCCAAGGAATCGGCCTGCGGCTGCGCCGGCATCTTCAGTGCCCTCAGCGCCCTGGAACTCTACGCCAGCGCCTTCGAGCAGGCCGGCGCGCTGGATCGCCTGGAGGCCTTCGCCAGCCACTTCGGCGCCGACTTCTATCGCCTGCCGCGCAATCTCGACACCATCACCCTGCGGCGCGAGACATGGACCGTGCCCGACCTGCTGCCCTTCGGCGAGCACGCCGTGGTGCCCCTGCTGGCCGGTGAAACCCTGCACTGGAGGCAACACCCATGAACCCCGACAGCCCGCCGGAGAATGGTGCCAAGATCCAGCGCAGCACCCCCATCGCCCGCCGCTTCCGCGGCTTCCTGCCGGTGGTGGTCGACGTCGAGACCGGTGGCTTCAACGCCGAGACCGACGCCCTGCTGGAGATCGCCGCGGTGCCCATCCTCATGGATGACGAAGGTCGGGTCTATCCGGGCGAGACGGTGAGCGCCCACGTCAAACCCTTCCCCGGCGCCAACCTGGACCCCTCGGCCCTGGCCTTCACCGGCATCGACCCACACCACCCCCTGCGCATCGCCGAGGAAGAGGGCCCGGCACTGAAAAAGATCTTCGAGCCCGTGCGCAACATCCTCAAGGGCAGTGGCTGCACCCGCGCCATCCTGGTGGGCCACAACCCCGCCTTCGATCTCGCCTTCCTCAAGGCCGCGGTGGCGCGCACCGGCATCAAGCGCAACCCCTTCCACCAGTTCAGCACCTTCGACACCGCCACCCTCGCCGGCCTCGCCTATGGCCAGACCGTGCTGGCACGCGCCATCGCCGCCGCCGGCATCGAGTGGGACAGCAGCCGTGCCCACTCCGCGGTCTACGACACGGAAAAGACCGCCGAGCTGTTCTGCAAGATCGTCAACACCTGGGATGCACTGCAGGGCCAGTAGGCTTCCTCCGCGCAAAAAAAACCGCGCCCCCGACTGAGCGGGTGACGCGGTCTGTTGGCAGGCGCTGCGACGCCTTTGGACCCGGCGGCGCCTATTCCGCGCTGGCGTCCTCGGCCTTGGCCTGGCCGGCGGCCTCCTTGACCATCTTCTGCAAGTCACCCGACTGATACAGCTCCAGGGTGATGTCACAGCCACCGATCAACTCGCCGTTGATGTACAGCTGGGGGAAGGTGGGCCAATCGGCATAGCGCGGCAGATTCTCGAAGATCTCGGGATCGGCCAGCACGTTCACATAGGCGAACTCTTCACCGCAGGCGCCCAGGGCCTGCGCGGTGCGCGAGGAAAAACCGCATTGCGGCAGTTGCGGGGTGCCCTTCATGTAGAGCACGACGGGATTGTTTTCTACCTGATCTTTGATGCGTTCCAGGACGTCCATCTTGTTCAACCTCTCTGACTGTTCTTGGGGGGAAATTTCGGCATCCACACTGTGTGGGGGCTGCCGGGGGTATTTCAATGGCCGGGATTATAACCAAGTATTTAGATCAAGTATAGGCCGTGTCGACGTTGCGCTGCAGCCACAGCTCGAGCAGGGCCAGGTGCCACAGCTTGCTGCCCTGCAGGCGGGTGAAGTGCCGATCGGGCTCGGCCAGCAGCTTCTCCACATAGGCCCGTTCGAAGACTCCGCGCCGACGGCAGGCCTCGGAATCGAGGATCTCCCGCATGAAGACGAGAAAATCGCCGCGCACGTACTTCAACGCCGGCATGGGGAAGTAGCCCTTGGGGCGGTCGATCACCGGGTCCGGCAACAGGCCGCGGGCGATGCGCTTGAGCACCCGTTTGCCCCCGTCGCCCAGCTTGAGCTCGGGCGGCATCTGCGCCGCCAGCTCCACCAACTCGTGATCGAGGAAGGGCACGCGCGCCTCCAAGCCCCAGGCCATGGTCATGTTGTCCACGCGCTTGACCGGGTCGTCGACGATGAGGGTGGTGACGTCGAAGCGCAGCACGCGGTCGAGGAAGGTGTCGGCGGCCGGTTCGTGCAGCCGTCGGCGCACCAGGTCTGCGGTGTAGTCGGGCCCGCGGTAGGGGCCGGTGACGGTGTCGAGGAACTCCGTGTGATCACGGTCGAAGTAGTGGTGGGCAAAGCGTTCCAGGTCGCTGCCCTGTTCCTCGAGCATGCGCGGGTACCAGAAATAGCCGCCGAACACCTCGTCGGCACCCTGTCCGCTCTGCACCACCTTGACCTGCTGCGAGACACGCTCGGCGAGCAGATAAAAGGCCACGGCATCCTGCCCCACCATGGGTTCGGCCATGCAGTCCACCGCCTCCGGCAGGCGCGGCAGCACCTCGCTGTTGGGGATGTGGTACTTGGTGTGGCGGGTACCGAAGGCGCTGGCCACGGCGTCTGAAAAGACGAATTCACTGCCCTCCTCCTCGGCGGTGTCCTCAAAGCCGATGGAGAAGGTACGCAGGTCGCGCACCCCCGCCTCGGCCAGCAGACCCACCAGCAGGCTGGAGTCGAGGCCACCGGAGAGCAACACCCCCACCGGCACGTCGGCCACACTGAGACGGCGCTCCACGGCCTGGCGCAGGCCATCGTGGATCAGCTGGATCCACTCCAACTCATGACGCGGCTCGGCCGGACGGGTGGCCTCGAGATGCCAGTACGGACAACTGCGCCGGCTGCCATCGCGCTCGATCACCAAGGTGTGCCCCGGGGCCAGCTTGCGCACGCCCTGCAGGATGGTGCGCGGCGCCGGCACCACGGCGTGCAGGGTCAGTTGGTGGTGCAGGGCCACCGGGTCGATGGCGGTGTCCACCTCGCCGGCGGCGAGCAGGGCCTGGGTGTTGGAGGCAAAACGGAAGTGGCCCGCCGTCTGGCTGTAGTAGAAGGGCTTGATGCCGAGGCGGTCGCGCGCGGCGAATAGGCGTTCGCCGTCCCACAGGGCGAAGGCGAACATGCCGTGCAGGTGCTGCACGCAGTTCTCGCCCCAGCGGTGGTAGGCCTTGAGGATGACCTCCGTGTCGCCGTCGGAGAAGAAGGTGTAACCCACCGCCTGCAACTCGGCGCGCAGCTCGCGGTAGTTGTAGATGGCGCCGTTGAACACCAGCGACAGACCCAGTTGTGCGTCCCGCATGGGTTGATGCGAGCGCGGCGAGAGGTCGATCACCGCCAGGCGTCGGTGGCCCAGGCCGAGGGGGCCGTCGATGTGCTGGCCCTCGTCGTCCGGGCCGCGCCGCGCCAGTTGCGCATTCATGCGCGCGAGGGTCTCGGGCGAGGGGGACTGGCCGTCGAATCGCAATTCACCACAGATACCGCACATGGGGTTCTACTCCGCGCTCAGGGATGGAAGCCCCGGATTCTACCCCGGATCGCGAGGCCGGCGAGTCGCCTGTGCAATTCGGCCTATGCAAGGGGGCGTCGATCCGGGCATCATCGTGCAAAAGCACAGTACAGGACTCCACTTTGCCTCGATACGCCCCCCGTTCGCCGCGGCCGGCCCGGCCAGCCGTCGGCCTCGTCATGTTGCTCGCCAGCTTTCTCGTCGCCCTTCTCGCCACCCTGCCGGCGGGCCTGCAGGCCGCCCTCAGCCACGACCCCGCGCTGCACTGGCGCACCCTCACCAGCGAGCACTTCGCCATCCACTACCACGACGGCAACGCCGACCTGGCGCGCGAACTGGCCGCCATCGCCGAGCGCGTCCACCGGCGCCTGGTGCCACGCCTGCAATGGCGGCCGGGGGCGCGCACCGAGGTGGTCATCGACGACCGCAAGGACATCGCCAACGGCTCCGCCACGCCGCTGCCGCGCAACACCATCCTGATCTACCCCACGGCGCCGGACGGGCGCAGCGTGATCGGCGACTACGACAACTGGCTGGAGCTGCTCTTCACCCACGAATACACCCACACCCTGCACCTGGACCGCGCCGAGGGCGCGCCGGCCTGGCTACGCCGGGTGTTCGGCCGGCTGCTGCCGCTCTTTCCCAACCTGCTGCAGCCGCCCTGGGTCATCGAGGGCATCGCCACCTACGAGGAGACGGACAAGGCACGCGCCGTCGGCCGCGGCCAGTCCAGCCTGTTCCGCGCCTACATGCGTGAGGAGGTGGTGCACGACCTCAAGCCCCTGCGTCAGGTCAACCAGCCGCTGGAGAGCTGGCCCATGAACGCCAGCCGCTATCTCTACGGGGTCTATTTCTACCAATACCTCGCCCAGCGCTACGGCGAGCCGCGCATCGTCCGCTGGATCCGTGACTACAGCGACAACCTATTGCCGTTCTTCATCAACAACAACGCCATGGAGGTGCTGGGCAGCGACCTGAGCCGGCAATGGGTCGATTTCGAGGCCTGGCTGCAAGCCGACTTCGCCGCCGAGATCGCCACCATCCGCGCGCGCGGCCCGAGCGATGCAGCACCCCAGGCCCGCCTCACCCGTAACGGCTACTTCACCAGCGTGCCCCGCATCGCCGCCAACGGCGACGTCTACTATCTGCGCAACGACGCCCGCCGCGAACCGCGCCTGATGCGCCTGCCCGCGGCCGGCGGCGCGGCCGAGGCGGTGGCCGACAGCCGCGCCCAGGCCTTCGACCTGCACCCCCAGGCCGGCATCGTCACCAGCGAACTCGACCGAGTGCACAGCACCAGCCTGCTCGGCGACCTCTACCACATCGACCCGCGGAGCGGCCGTAAGCGCCAGTTGACCCAAGGTGCCCGCTACCTGCGCGCCGTCTGGTCCGCCGACGGCCGCCGGCTCTTCGCCGTGCACAACGCCGATGGCCGCCAGGCCCTGCACCTACTGGATGCCCGCGGCCGGCTGCAGGCCGTGCTCTGGCAGGGCCGGGATCACAGCGTCATCGGTGGCCTCGATGCCTCCCCCGACGGCCGTTTTCTCGCCGCCAGCCTGTGGCGCCCGCAGGGCCTTTGGAACCTGGCGCTGTTCGACCTCGAGACCCGCCAGTGGCGGCCCCTGACCCACGGCCAGGACCTGGAGATCACCCCCCGCTACAGCGCCGACGGCCGACGCCTGCTGTTCAGCGCCGACTACGGCGGGGTGTTCAACCTGCGCGAGCTGGACCTGCAGAGCGGCCGCATCCGCACCCTCAGCAACCTCATGGGGGGCACCCTGGGCGGCGTGCGCCGCGCCGATGGCAGCCTGCTGATCAGCGCCCTCGGCGCCAACGGCTACGACCTGCTGCGCCTGCCCGGGCAACGCACCTGGCCCACCCCGCCAGAGTCCCACAGCCCCTCACCGCGTCCCTCGCCGGCCCCCCTCGCCGGCCTGCAGAAGACCGACTACGACCCCCTGCCTCGCCTGCGCCCCACCAGCTGGTTCCCCTGGCTGGCCAGCGGTGATCGGCGTAACGAGATCGGCTTCGTCACCAGCGGCAGCGACCCCCTGTTGCGCCACAGCTACGCCCTGCAGGCCGCCTACGACACCGCCAACCACTGGACCACCGGCCGCCTCGACTACCGCTACGACGGCTGGAACCCCACCCTCACCCTGAGTGCCCAGCGCAGCCTGCTCAGCGAATTGGACGGCAGCGGCCACAGCGTGCGCCAGCGCAACAACGATCGCCTGAGCCTGGAGGCCCTGTGGCCCTTCTTCCGCTACGGCCGCAACCTCACCCTGCGCCTCGGCCTGGTCAGCGAACGCGAGGCCGACCAGTGGCGGGCCGCCGGCAACGCGCCCCAGCCCGTGATGCGCGACCGCCTGCTCGGCCTGGCCGCGGAGTTCGACAGCCGCCGCCGCTACCCCCGCGCCATCGCCGCCAGTCACGGCCAGTTCCTGCGCCTGGTGGCCGAAGACAACGAGGTCTTCCACAGCGACGCCAGCGGCCGTGTCTACAGTGCCGACTGGCGTGGCACCCTCGACCTGCCCCGCGGTCACATCCTGGCCGCCCGCCTGGCCGCCGGCTGGGGCACCGACGACCCCTTCCCCTTCCGCCTCGGCGGCAGCCTCAGCGAGGCCGTCCCCGCCGACCCCACCAGCGCCGCCCTGCTCGGCGGCCCGGTCTTCGCCCACCGCCGCTACACCCTGCGTGGCTATCCCATCGGCCTGCGCAGCCTCAGCGACCGCCGCATGGGCCTGGCCAGCCTCGAATGGCGCCTGCCCCTGGCCCTCGTCGAACGCGGCTGGATGGCCCCGCCCTTGGGCCTGCACCGCGTCAACGCCAGCCTGTTCTTCGACGTAGGCGACGCCTTCCACCGCGGCATCGACAGCCTGGTGCCCAAACGCGGCGCCGGCGCCGAACTCAGCGGCGTCGTCGTCCTCGGCTACTGGCTGCCCCTGCAACTGCGCCTCGGCTGGGCGCGCGGCCTCGACCCCGGCGGCGAGACCCAGCTCTACCTGAACCTGGGCGGGAGCTTCTGAGGAACCTCTCGCGCGCACGGGACGGGTGGCGCGCCATGTTCGTCCCCTTGGCCGGGAAGAGCACGGCGTGGGGCAGCCCCCTGTCGCCCCGTCGATGGCGCTAGCGCCGCGCCCCCTCCAGCCGACGCACCTGCGCCCGCACCCCGGCTGGCGGGTGTGGCTCGAGGCGGAGATACTGCCGGTAGTAGTCGAGCGCCTCTTCTCGGCGGCCAAGGCGTTCCAAGGCGATGCCGACGTTGTAGTAGGGCTGGGGATTCTTTGGATCGGCCTCGATGGCGCGTTTCCAGGCGCGAACGGCGGCGTCGTAGTCGCCCTGCAGAAAATGGATGTTGCCCAGGTTGTTCCAGGCGAAGGAGTGGTCGGGTTCGAGGACGGTGGCGCGGGAGAAGGCCTCACCGGCACGGGCCAGGTCGCCGCGCTCGCGGTAGAGGCTGCCGAGGGCGTATTGCATCAGGGCGAAGTCCGGGTCGGCGTGGGCCGCGGCGAGGAAGTAGCGCTCCTCATCCGCATAGAAGCCGGTGCGCCAAAGGGTGGTGGCAAAGTGGGCGAGCAGCAGGCCCGCCAGCAGGCCCACGCCCCAGCGTCGTGACAGCCCCCAGCGCGGCAGAAACCGGCCCCCGAGCAGAGCCTGCGCCAGCAGTACGCAGAATCCCAACGCCCCCAGGTAGAGGATCTTGTCCATGAAGTAGTACTCGGCGTACTGGCCGAGATTGAAGATCACCGCCATCCAGACGAAGAACCACAGGAACCAGAACAGCGCCAAACGCGCACGCCGCCAGAGCCAGACGGCGAACAGCAGCAGACCGGCGGCAAACAACCAGTCGCCCACCAGGGCCGGGGTGAGTTGGGCGAACATGCCCGGCCGGTAGCGATAGATGGAGATCCCGGACTGCGGCACGAAAACGGCCCGCACGCTCTCGGCGAGGATGTGCACGGCGCCGTTGAGCAGGCTCGTCAGGGGCAGGCCGGTGAGCGGCGTCGGGCCCACGGCGGCACGGCGCAGGAGTAGAAAGGCCACGGTGAGGGCGATGAAGGCCAGCAGGGGGAGGTAGTCGCGCCAGCGGCGGTCGCCGCGCCACAGGGCGTGGTAGAGGACCAGCACCAGCGGCAGCAACACCGCCGATTCCTGCGACAGCAGGGCCAGGGCGTAGGCGCCGAGGGCCATTGCCGGGCGACGCCGGTGATAGGCCAGCAACGCCAGCAGGGCGAACAGGGAGAACAGTAGGTAGGAGTCGGAATAGGCCCAGGCCACCGCTTCCACCCGCGCCGGGTTCACGGCATACAGGGCGCAGGCGGCGAGGGCCAGCCGGGGATCGCCGGTGAGGGCACGGACGAGGAAGAAGGCCGCCACCACCACCAGCGCGTTGAGGCCGATGTTGACCGCGTTGTAGCCCGTGGGGTCCGTGCCGAAGGCGGCATACTCGGCGCGGTGCAACAGTTTCACCAGCGGCCGGTAGTAGTCGAGATAGGCGAAGCGCTCGCCCTCCATGCCCACGGCGGCGAACATACCCTCGCTGAAGTACTCGGCCAGGTGGCCGCCCTCGCGGATGCTGGGATCGTTGAGGAACACGTCGCGCGCGTCCCACACGAAGTCGTTGTCCAGGGTGCCGGCGTACTGCACCACGGAGAGCACGGCGAGCAGAGCGGCGGCGAGCCAGGCCTGGGCGCGGGGCCGGCGGAGGGCCTGCAGCCGGGCCATCATGGGGTGGCGCCGCCGCGCATCACGCTACTGATGCGGCGCCGGCGGCCTCGATGCCATCTGTTCATCCCGTCTCCCCTCCACTGCTCTCTGGGCGTGGGACGATAAACTATCGCCCGGCGCGCACCAAACCGCCGAGACCGGCGTCTTCCAGGGCCGCATTGAGGAGCTTGCGCACGGCGTGGGCATACTCGAGGGTCAACGCCTCTTGCAGCAGGGCGCGGGCACGCTGCTGGGAGAAGCTGCGGATCACCCACTTGATGCGCGGCAGGTTGGCGGTGCTCATGCTCAGGCTGTCCACCCCCATGCCGAGCAAGAGGATGGCCGCCGCGGGATCACCGGCCAGCTCTCCGCAGACGCTCACAGGCACCTGTTCGGCATGGCCGCCGTCGACGATCTGCAGCAGGGCGCGGATCACCGCCGGGTGCAGGCCATCGTAGAGATCGGCGACACGGGCGTTGTTGCGATCCACGGCGAGCAGATACTGGATCAGGTCGTTGGTGCCGACGGAGAGGAAGTCCACCCGCCGCGCCAGCTCGCGCACCTGATAGACCGCCGAGGGCACCTCCACCATCACCCCCACGCGTGGCAGGTCGATGGTGGCACCGCTGTCGATGAGCTCGTGGTGGGCGCGCCGCAGCAGGCGCAGGGCATCGTCCACCTCGGCCACGCTGTTGACCATGGGCAGCAGCAGATCCATGTTGCCCAGTCCGCTGCTGGCGCGCAGCATGGCGCGCAGCTGGACGAGGAAGATCTCGGGATGGTCCAGGCTGATGCGGATACCGCGCCAGCCGAGGAAGGGGTTGTCCTCCTCGATGGGAAAGTAGGGCAGCGCCTTGTCGCCACCCACGTCCAGGGTGCGCATCACCACCGGCGCCGGGGCGAAGGCGGTCAAGACCTGGCGATAGATCTGGCACTGCTCGTCCTCCCCCGGGAAGCGGTCGCGGATCATGAAGGGGAACTCGGTGCGATAGAGACCGATGCCCTCGGCGCCGCTCTGCCGCGAGGGGGTGATATCGGCCAGCAGACCGGAATTGACATACAGCGGCACGCCGACGTGATCGGGGGTGATGCTCGGCTGCTCGCGCAGGGCGGCCAGTTCGTCGGAGAGCTCCTGCTCCTCCAACGCCAGGTGGCGGAACTCTGCCCGCACCGGCGCCGGCGGATCGACATAGATACGCCCGGAATAACCATCGACGATGACCTGACGGCCCTCCATGCGCCCCACCGGCAGGTCGCTCACACCCATCACCGCCGCGATGTTCATGGCCCGCGCCAGGATGGCCACGTGCGAGGTGCTGGAACCTCGCACGGAGACCACCCCGCGCAACCGTTCCCGCGGCACCTCGGCCAGCATGGAGGCGGTGATCTCCTCGCCGACGAGGACGGTGTCGGGCGGAAACTCCCGCGGCGCCGCCGGCTCCTCGTTGCTCAGTTTGTCCATGATGCGACGCCCCAGGTCGCGCACGTCCTCCACCCGTTCGCGCAGGTAGTCGTCCTCCATGGCATCGAAGGCGCGCACGTGCTCGACCAGGGTGTCTCGCAAGGCACCTTGGGCCCAACTCCCCCGACGGATGCGCGCCACGGTATCACCCACCAGACTGTCGCCGTCGAGCATCATGAGATAGGCGTCGAACAGGGCCCGGTCCTCGGCCGGCAGGACCGTCTGCATGCGTGCCAGCATGCCCTCGATCTCTTTCCGCACCGCCGTCACGGCCCGCAGGAAACGCGCCTCCTCGGCCGCCACGTCGTCCACCTGTCGTTCCGGCAGTGCCTCCAGATCGGCGCCGCGATAGCAGACCAGCGCCGAGCCCAGGGCCACCCCCGGGGCGCCCGGCTGGCCTCGCAGGGGCTCGGCGATACCACCGCGGCGGTGCAGGCCGTCGATGCCGCCGCTGGCCTCGGCATGGGCGATGGCCCCGGCCAGCTGCGCGGCCACCGTCACCAGGAAGGTGACGCTGTCCTCGCCGAAGGGGATACCATTGCGCCGCTGCACCACCAACACGCCGAGCACCTCGCGATGGTGCACGATGGGCACGCCGAGAAACACGCTGAAGTGCTCCTCGCCGGTGAGGGGAAAGTAGGCATAGTGGGGATGACTCGGGGCATCGGCCAGCGAGACCGGCTCCTCCCGCTCGGCGACCAGGCCGACCAGGCCCTCGCCGGCCTTCAGTCGCACCCGGCCGATGGCATCGGCACGCAGGCCGTCGGTGGCCATCAAGACGTTCTCGTCGCGTTCGTGGTCGTGCAGGTAGACCGAGCAGACGTCCACCCCCATGGCCTGTTTGACCCGCTCGACGATGATCGACAGGGCCTGATCCAGGTCGCGGGCGTTGGTGACCTCCTGCACGATGCGTCGCAGCGTCTCGAGCATAGCCCTAACCGGCGACGATGGGTGAAGGAGAAAGGGCGGGGGGGCGCGGCGCCGTCATCGATTACGGGCGTAGCGCGGCGGGCGTTGTGGCAGGCCGGGCAGGTGGGGGGCCAGCTCTTCCAGGGCGTGGCGGTAGACGTCGCGCTTGAAGGGGACCACCTCTTTCAAGGGATGCCAGTAGTCGACCCAACGCCAGCCATCGAACTCCGGCGTATCGCTCTCGTCGAGCTTGACGTCTGCGTCGTCGCCCAGCATGCGCAACAGGAACCAGACCTGCTTCTGGCCAATGCACAAGGGCTTGCTGCCGCGGCGCAGGAAGCGTTTGGGGAGGCGGTAGCGTAGCCAGCCACGGGTGGCGCCGAGGATCTCCACCTGATCCGAACGCAGGCCGACCTCCTCGTACAACTCACGGTAGAGCGCCTCTTCCGGCGTCTCGTCGGTGTGGATGCCACCCTGGGGAAACTGCCAGCCCCGCTGGCCGATGCGCCGCGCCCACAGTACGCGGCCATCCGGATTGCTCAGGATGATGCCCACGTTCAGTCTGTAGCCGTCAGCGTCAATCATCTTCAAATCAACAACTTAGTTTTGCGCCCGTTGGATTGTTCCACAGCCTCGGCCAATGGCGCAAGGGCGGTCTTCCCGGTCTCCCCGCGCTTTCGCTATGATGGCCCCCTTTGCGTGAGGGAAACGGCGTGAGCCTGGCAATCTTCGATCTCGACAATACCCTGTTGGCCGGCGACAGCGACTATCTGTGGGGCCGCTTCCTGGTGGAACAGGGCCTGGTGGACGCCGACGTCTATGCGCGCGAGAACCAGCGCTTCATGCACGAGTACGAGACCGGCGTGTTGGACATCTTGGAGTTCCTCGAATTCACTCTGCGCCCCCTGGTCGAGCTGGGCCCGCAGCGCCTGGAGACGCTGCACCGCCAGTTCATGCAGGACAAGATCGAGCCCATCATCCTGCCCGCTGGCCGTGCACTGATCGAGGAGCACCGCGCACGCGGCGACACCCCGCTCATCGTCACCGCCACCAACCGTTTCGTCACCGCCCCCATCGCCCGCGCGCTGGGCATCGAACACCTCATCGCCACCGAGCCGGCAGAGGTGGACGGTCACTACACCGGCCAAGTGGCCGGCACGCCCAGCTTCCGCGAGGGCAAGGTCACGCGTCTCACCGACTGGCTGCGCGCGCACGGCGAGAACCTGGCCGGGAGCCATTTCTACAGCGATTCGCACAACGACCTGCCGCTGCTGGAGATGGTCGAGCACCCGGTGGCGGTGGACCCGGACGAGACCCTGGCGGCCCACGCCGAGGCCAAGGGCTGGCCGCGCATCACCCTGCGCCAAGGGCCGACACCTCAATCCATGCCGTGAGCCCCCGCCTCACCCTCGGTCTGCTGCTCGCCGCCGCCCCCCTCAGCCTGCTGCTGGCCGCCCTCAGCGGCTCCATCAGCGTGGACCCAGGCGCCGCCCTGACTGGGGACGACCCCCTGGCGCGCACCCTGGTATTCGATCTGCGCCTGCCACGTGCCCTGGCCGCCTTCGCCACCGGCGGCCTGTTGGCCCTGGCCGGGGCCCTGATGCAGGTCCTGCTGCGCAACCCCCTGGCCGACCCCTATGTGCTGGGCATCTCCGGCGGTGCCGCGGTGGCCGCCCTGCTCTCGCTGCTGGCCGGCCTCGGCGGCCTGCTGTTGGCCGGCAACGCCTTTCTCGGCGCCCTCGCCTCCATGCTGCTGGTGTTCGGCCTGGCCCACGGCCGCGGTGCCTGGACGACCACCCGCCTGCTGCTCACCGGCGTGGTGGTGGCCGCCGGCTGGGGCGCCGTCATCAGCCTGTTGCTCGCCCTCGCCCCCGCACGCGACCTGCACGGCATGCTGTTCTGGCTGATGGGTGACCTCAGCCAGCCGCCGACGCCGTGGTGGGGACTGCTGATCTGCGGCCTCGGCCTGCTGCTCTGCCTGCCCCTGGCGCGCGACCTCAACGTGCTGGCGCGCGGCGAGTTGGCCGCGGCGGCGCTGGGGGTGACGGTGCCCCGTCTGCGCCTGCAGCTCTACTTCATCGCCTCCCTGCTCACCGGGGCCGCGGTGACCATCGCCGGCAGCATCGGCTTCGTCGGCCTGGTGATCCCCCACCTGCTGCGCCTCGCCGGGCTGCGCGACCACCGCCACCTGCTGCCCGGCTGCGTGCTCGCCGGTGGCAGCCTGCTGGTGCTGGCCGACACCCTGGCACGCAGCGTGGTCGCCCCGCAGCAGCTGCCCGTGGGCGTCATCACCGCCCTGCTCGGCGTGCCGCTGTTCCTCTACCTGCTCAATCGTCGTGGGGGTGGGTTGTGAGCCGACTGCCAGAATATTCACCACAGAGGACACAGAGGCGCGCGGAGAAGACACCATTGCCCGCCATTCCGGCGAAGGCCGCAAACCACCATCACCTGCGGTGTCTGGATTTCGTATCTCCGCGGCGTAGCGTGCGGAGTGACACAAAATACAAACACTTTTCTTGTCAGCCTTTGCGTCTTGGCGAGCGCAACAAGGGTCCATACTCTGTGTGCCTCTGTGTCCTCTGTGGTGAAAAGGGAAGTGCAACATGAGCACGCCCCTCCTCACCTGCCATGGGCTGACGGTGGAAATCGGCGGCAAGCGGGTCTGCACGGGGCTGGATCTCGACATCCACGCAGGCCAGCGCTGGGCCCTGCTCGGCGTCAACGGCGTGGGTAAGACCACCCTGCTGCACACCCTGGCCGGCTTGCGCGCTCCACAGGCCGGTCGCGTCTGCCTGCACGGCGAGGACATCCAACACCTGCCACGACGCACGGTGGCCCGGCAACTGGGCGTGTTGCTACAGGAAGAGGGAGACGCCTTCCCCGGCACGGTGCTGGAGACGGCCCTCAGCGGCCGCCACCCGCACCTGGGCCGCTGGGCCTGGGAGTCGGCAAAGGACCGCGAACTGGCCGAACAGGCCCTGGCGCAGGTGGGACTGAAGGGATTCGAGGAGCGCCCGCTGGATACCCTCTCCGGCGGCGAGCGCCGGCGTCTGTCCCTGGCCACTCTGCTGTGCCAGCAGCCGCGCCTGTTCCTGCTCGACGAGCCCACCAACCACCTCGACCCACACCAGCAGATCCACGCCCTGCAGCTGCTCACCCAGGAGACCGCGCACCAGCCCCGCGGCCTGTTGATGATCCTGCACGAGGCCAATCTGGCCGGGCGCTTCTGTGACCACGCCCTGCTCCTATTCAGGGACGGTGAGACCCTCGCCGGGCCCAGCGACACGGTGCTCAATACCGAGCACCTGAGCCGCCTCTACGACCTTCCCATGCTGGCCCTGGCCGGGCCGCACGGACCGGTCTTCGTACCGGCGTGAAGTCACGCTGCAATAACCAAGCGATTGACTAGACTATAGAGACACACCCAGACCGACACCGGAGGTGTCCCATGTCTCACCGACACGCCTTTGCCCTCGCCCTGCTCCTCGCCATGCCCGCAATAGACGCTGCGCCTGTCACCCCCCCCCTGCTCGACCCCGAACTCCAACGCGCCCACGGCACCCGACCCGGGGCGACCACCCTGCCGGCTACCGCCGTGGATACGACGGAACTGCCCAACATCGCGCTCTCGGCCGCGGACGCCGCCGACAGCCCCCTGCCCTACTACGAGGTCGCTCCCGGCACCTTCTTGTTGTTCGGCAACGTGGCCATCAGCGACCCCTACAACCGCGGCTGGAACGGCAACGCCGGCTTCGTGGTCAGCGACGAGGGCGTGGTGGTGATCGACAGCCTCGGCACGCCCAAGCTGGGCTCGCGCCTCATCGCCACCGTGCGCAGTGTCACCGACCGCCCCATCACCCACCTCGTCATCACCCACAACCATCCGGACCACAGCTACGGGGCCGCGGCCTTCCGCCGCCTGCCGGGCGTCACCGTCATCGCCCACGCGGGCACCCTGGACTACATCGACTCCGAACAGGCGGAGAGTTCGGCGGCCTACCGCCGCGAGCTGCTGGGCGAGGACATGGCGGGCTTTCAGTGGGTCACCCCGGACCGACTCATCGGCGGCGAGCGCTTCAGCGCCCAGCGCATCCAGAGTGGCAAGCGGCGCTTCGACATCTACAACGTCGGCCGACACCACTCCTTCGGCGACCTAGTGGTGCACCAGGTGGACGACGGCATCCTGTGGGTCTCCGACTTGGCCTTCAACCAGCGCACCACCTTCATGGGCGACGGCCACTCGCCGCAGGTGCTGGAGGCGCAGGACTGGCTGGCCCGACGGTTTCCGGATGCCCGACTGATGATCCCCGGCCACGGCAGCGCCCAGACCCCGCCCTTCCCCATGCTCACGCGCACCCACGACTACGTGCAGCGCCTGCGCCAACGCATGGCCGCCGCGGTGGAGGCGGGCCAGAGCCTGGACGAGGCGGTGGACGCCGCCGATTTCCCCGATTGGCGCAGTGAGCGGCTGTACGACCTCAACCACCGCGCCAACGCCAACTTCGTCTACCGCGAACAGGAAGACGCCCTGTTCTGACCCCGCAGAGAGATTGACGCACCCCCACCCGAGGCCCTACAGTGCGCGCCAGTTTCAGGTGTCTCCCGCGCGACCTGCGCCGGAGATGAAACGGGAAGCTGGTGCGCCGTCCCCCATGGCCGGCCATTCCAGCGCTGCCCCCGCAACGGTAGATGAGTCAACGACAGATAGCGTGCCACTGTGAAAACGGGAAGGCGTCTGTCGGATCGCAGCGATCGCTCATGAGCCCGGAGACCGGCCTGAAACCGACGACACACGTTGCGGAGGGCGACGGGTGGCGGGCAGTAGACTCGACGCTTGCAGCCCTCCTCCCACGCCCTTCGTCGCATCAACGACGACAGCGATGCCGCACACCACGCGCGCATTATTGGGAGACGACACCGTGGCCTCATCCTCGACGCAGAACACGCACGCCAGACGACATATTCCGCTACTCATCACCAGCGCCCTCGCCCTCGGCGGCCCGGCCCACGCGGCAGAGGACGCGACGAGCGCCGCCCCGGTGGTGGTCACCGCCAGCCGCTTCGCCGCCACCATCGACACCGCGCCGGTGAACGTGGTCACCATCAGCGCCGAGGACATCGCCAAGAGCCCCGCCAACAGCGTCTCCGACGTGTTGCGTTATCAGGCCGGGGTCAGCGTCTCCAGCCTGTTCGGCATCAACGGCGCGCGCGACCGCGTGGACCTCGGCGGCTTCGGCGAGAACGGCACCAGCAACACCCTGATCCTGCTCAA
>JANTGX010000014.1 GCA_024762755.1 Gammaproteobacteria bacterium | reverse complement strand
CATGCGCGGCTGCTTCGGCGGCTGTACCTTCTGCTCCATCACCGAGCACGAGGGGCGCATCATCCAGAGCCGCTCCGAGGACTCCATCGTGCGCGAGGTGGAGGCCATCCGCGACACGGTGCCCGGCTTCACCGGCCACATCTCCGACCTCGGCGGGCCCACCGCCAACATGTGGCGTCTGCAGTGCAAGGACGAGAAGATCGAGGCCTCCTGCCGCCGCCCCTCCTGCGTCTACCCCGGCATCTGCAAGAACCTCAACACCGACCAGATGCCCCTGGTCCGCCTCTACCGCCGCGCGCGCGAGCTGCCCGGCATCAAGAAGGTCTTCATCGCCTCCGGCCTGCGCTACGACCTCGCCGTGGAGACGCCGGAATACGTGAAAGAGCTGGTCACCCACCACGTCGGCGGCTACCTCAAGATCGCCCCCGAGCACACCGAGGCCGGGCCGCTGTCGAAGATGATGAAGCCCGGCATGGGCACCTACGACCGCTTCAAGAAGATGTTCGACAAGTATTCCAGGGCGGCCGGCAAGGAGCAGTACCTGATCCCCTATTTCATCGCCGCCCATCCCGGCACCAGCGACGAGGACATGATGAACCTGGCCCTGTGGCTGAAGGCCAACGGCTTCCGCGCCGACCAGGTGCAGACCTTCCTGCCCTCGCCCATGGCCACCGCCTCGGCCATGTATCACTCGGGCAAGGACCCCCTGCACAAGGTCAGCCGGCGCGGGGGCGACATGCCGGTGCCCAAGGGCACCCGCCAGCGCCGCCTGCACAAGGCCTTCCTGCGCTATCACGATGCCAACAACTGGCCCCTGCTGCGCAAGGCCCTCAAGCAGCTGGGCCGCGCCGACCTCATCGGCAACGGCAAGCGTCACCTGATCCCCAGCTGGCAGCCGGCCGGCAGCGGCGACACCGGCGAGGGCAAGCGGGCCTTCCGCACTCAGCACACGGGCCTGCCGACGACCCCGGCGGGCAAACGGCCCGGTAAGCTCCCCCGCCGGGCGAAGACGTCGATCTCCCGCCCCGGCAAGGCCACACGCAAGCCCCGCGGGCGTCGCTGAGCGCCCAAGCCACCCCCGCCTTGCCTACAGTTCACCCCGGCACGGCCGATCTCTCTGGGAATCGCCCGGGTATGGGGAGACCCCATTGCGCCGAGCAAGGGTGGCCGACCTGCGCCATGTAGAAATGCCGAGCCCGGCTGCAACGACACCGCAGGCCGTGAAGGAGGAGCATGAATTTCCTCGATGCCATGAACGCCCACGTGATGTGGAAACAACGCCTGCTGAAGCACCTGGAGGGGCGCGGTGAGGAGCGCCTGGACCCCGGTATCGTCACCCAGGACCACCTGTGCGTGTTGGGCCGCTGGCTGTACGCCAATGGTGAACGCTTTCGCACCAGCCCGGTGTTCATCGATGTGCGCAACGAGCACGCCCGCTTTCACGAGACGGCGGCACGCATCATCCGCCTGGTGGACGAAGGCCTGGAGGCGCAGGCACGCGAACTCCTCGAGGGCGACTATGCCCGGCTCTCCCATGAGCTGCAGGGCCTGATCCGCCGCCTGGCCCGGGAGCGTGACTTTCAGGCCTAGGAGTCTGTCGGATTTAGGGCTGATCTGCTGCGGAAAATCCATTCCGGCCAGCTTTTCCGATCCTTTTCGTTGAATAGCTACGGCTATTCGCCTCAAACGATCAAAAAATCTGATCCAAAATGGCTTTCCCTCGCGACGATCGCCTAAACCCGACAGACTCCTAGGAGTCTGCCGGATTTAGGGCTGATCTGCTGCGGAAAATCCATTTCGGCCAGCTTTTCCGATCCTTTTCGTTGAATAGCTACGGCTATTCGCCTCAAACGATCGAACTATCTGATCCAAAATGGCTTTCCCTCGCGACGATCGCCTAAACCCGACAGACTCCTAGGAGTCTGCCGGATTTAGGGCTGATCTGCTCGTGGCCGAGGCTGTGATCTGCGTCGATCTTTCCTGCTTCGGCATCCGCTAGCATGGGGCGAAATCCCTGCCGGTATTGCGCCGGGCGGCGGGCAGTAAGGGAGGAGGTCTCGTTATTCCTAGTCTTGGTCCATGGCGATCCCTGGGTCGCGGTCTGTTGCTGCTTTCACTGTTGGCCGGCGGGCCCCGTGCCCTGGCCCACCACCAGGGCACACCCCACCCTGAGAAGCCCGGCGTCGGCGCCCGCAGCCCGGTCGAGCAGGCCTATGCGAAGCAGCGCAGGCAGATCGCCCGCGCCTACGACGAGTTGGGCAAGAAGGCGGCACGGGTATGGGGCGGTGAGGTGGTGTTGCCCGATGCCCGGCGCGACGTCACCTACCGCGACCGGATGCGCCAGCGCAGTATCGTTGACTACGCCCAGGGCGTGGTGCAGGTGGAGGTGGCGGTGGCTCCAAACGTGGCGGCGCAGCGCAGCAAGGCCGCCCAGCGGCTGCAGCGGGCCATCGAGCAGACCATCCTCGCGGCGCCGGACGATCGCTCCATGGTCGCCATTGCGCAACACCCGGAGCCGCCGCCGAGCGAGGCCGATTCACTGCTGGCGGAGCTGATCGCCGACGATCACGGCCGACCGTTTGCGCGGCGGGAACTGGCGGACTTCGCCGCGGCCCGGTCTCATGCGCTGCAGATGCGCCCCCTCACGGGCGAAGACGGCCAGGCGCGCGTGGTCCTCAGCACCCAGTTGCGCATGCTGCCCGAGCATCTCCGCAAGCGCGCCGAGAAATACCGCGACAGCGTCGAGCGCTATGCCCGGCAACACCAGATCCCCACGGCCGTGATCTACGCCATCATCGAGACCGAGAGCGCCTTCAATCCCCGTGCCCGCTCGCCCATCCCCGCCTTCGGCCTGATGCAGCTGGTGCCCGATCGCGCCGCCCGCGACGCCTACAAGTTTCTGCACACCCGCGACCGCGTGGTGAGCGAGCGCTACCTGTACGTGCCGGATAAGAACGTGGAGTTGGGAGTGGCCTATCTGCGCATCCTCTATCACCGCTATTTCCGCGCCATCGAGGATCCAAGGTCACGCCTGTGGGCCTCCATCGCCGCCTACAACGGCGGTGCGCGCAGCGTCATCAAGGCCTTCGCCGGCAAGTACCGCAAGAAGAAGTGGTCGAGCAGCTATGTGTGGAAGCGCTACGCCTTCAAGAAGATCAACGGCATGGACGCGGCGCAGGTCTACCGGCACCTGCGCCGTCACCTGCCGGCCGGCGAGACCCGGCGCTATCTGAAGAAGGTGCGCACGCGGATGAAGAAATACGCCACCTGAGACGCGCGATCAGGCGTCGGAGGTGTAGCCGAGGTTCGGCGCCAGCCAGTATTCCGTATCGCGCACGCTCATGCCCTTGCGGCAGGCGTAATCCTTGATCTGATCGCGATTGAGCTTGCCCACGGCGAAATAGCGCGCATCCGGGTGCGAGTAGTAGAGCCCGCTGACCGCCGCCGTGGGAACCATGGCCTTGGACTCGGTGAGCTGGATGCCGGTGGTCTTCTCGGCGTCGAGCAGCTGCCACAGCAGGTCCTTCTCCGTGTGGTCCGGTGAGGCGGGATAGCCGGCGGCGGGCCGGATGCCCTGGTATTGCTCCTTGATCAAGGCCTGGTTGTCGAGGACCTCCTCGTCGGCATATCCCCAGAACTCCTTGCGCACCCGCTGGTGCAGGCGCTCGGCGAAGGCCTCGGCGAGCCGGTCGGCGAGGGCCTTGAGCATGATGGCGTGGTAGTCGTCGTGCTCCGCCTCGAAGCGGGCCACGTGCTCGTCGATGCCGATGCCGGTGGTCACGGCGAAGGCGCCGATGTAGTCCTTGAGGCCGGTCTCCTTGGGCGCGATGAAGTCACTCAGGCAGTAGTTGGGCTTGCCCGCCGGTTTCTCCTGCTGCTGGCGCAGGTTGTGCAGTACCAGGCGCACCTCGCTGCGCGTCTCGTCGGTGTAGACCTCGATGTCGTCGCCCACGGCATTGGCGGGGAAGAAGCCGACCACGCCGCGCGCGGTGAGCCAGTGCTCGTCTTCGATGGTGCGCAGCATCTTCTGCGCGTCGTCGAACAGCTTGCGCGCCTCTTCACCCTTTTCCGGATCGTCGAAGATCTTGGGGAAGCTGCCCTTGAGCTCCCAGGCGTGGAAGAAGGGGGTCCAGTCGATGTACGCCTCCAGTTCTTCCAGGGGGTAGTCGTCGAAGGTGCGGGTGCCGAGGAAGTTGGGCTTGGGTGGCACGTAGTTCGACCAGTCGATGGACGGTCGGTTGTCGCGCGCCTGTTGCAGGGTGAGCCACTTCGTCTGCCGCTGACGGCTGGCGTGATTGATGCGCACCTGCTCGTATTCCTCGCGGATCTTCTGCACGAAGGTCTCGCGGAATTCCTCGCTGATGAGGTTCTGCGCCACACCCACGGCGCGCGAGGCGTCCTTCACCCACACGCTGGGGCCGTTCTCGTAGCCGGGCTCGATCTTCACCGCGGTGTGCGCGCGCGAGGTGGTGGCGCCGCCGATCATCAGGGGGATGTCGAGGCCGAGGCGCTGCATCTCGCGCGCGATGTGCGACATCTCCTCCAGCGAGGGGGTGATGAGGCCGGACAGGCCGATGATGTCCACCTGATGCTCGCGCGCGGCATCGAGGATCTTCTGCGCCGGCACCATCACGCCGAGGTCGACCACCTCGAAGTTGTTGCACTGCAGCACGACGCCGACGATGTTCTTGCCGATGTCGTGCACGTCGCCCTTCACCGTGGCCATGAGGATCTTGCCGGCGGTGCGCGCGCCTTCCTGCTTCTCCGCCTCGATGTAGGGCAGCAGGTGGGCCACGGCCTTCTTCATCACGCGCGCCGATTTCACCACCTGGGGGAGGAACATCTTGCCCTCGCCGAACAGGTCGCCGACCACGTTCATGCCGCTCATGAGCGGCCCTTCGATGACCTGGATGGGGCGCTCGAACTGCAGTCGGGCCTCTTCCGTGTCGGCCTCCACATAGGCATCGACGCCCTTCACCAGGGCGTGCTCCAGGCGCTTCTCCACCGGCAGCTCGCGCCAGCTCAGGTCCTCTTTCTTGGCCCCACCGACGGCGTCGCCGCGGTAGCGGTCGGCGATCTCCAGCAGGCGGTCGGTGGCATCACTGCGGCGGTTGAGCACCACGTCCTCGACGCGCTCGCGCAGTTCCGGGTCGAGTTGATCGTAGACCGCCAGCTGGGCGGCATTGACGATGCCCATGTCCATGCCGGCCTGGATGGCGTGGTAGAGGAACACCGAGTGGATGGCCTCGCGCACCGGGTTGTTGCCGCGGAAGGAGAACGACACGTTGGAGACGCCGCCGGAGACCAGGGCGTGGGGCAGGGTCTGCTTGATCTCGCGCGTGGCCTCGATGAAGTCCACGCCGTAGTTGTTGTGCTCCTCGATGCCGGTGGCGACGGCGAAGATGTTGGGGTCGAAGACGATGTCTTCCGGCGGGAAGCCCACCTTTTCGGTGAGCAGCTTGTACGAGCGGCTGCAGATCTCCACCTTGCGCTCGAAGGTGTCGGCCTGGCCTTCTTCGTCGAAGGCCATCACCACTGCGGCGGCGCCATAGCGGCGGAGCAGTCGCGCGTAGTGCAGGAAGTTCTCCTCGCCCTCCTTGAGACTGATGGAGTTGACGATGCCCTTGCCCTGCAGGCGCTTGAGGCCGGCCTCGATGATCTCCCACTTGGAGGAGTCGACCATCACCGGCACACGGGCGATGTCCGGCTCGGAGGCGATCAGGTTGAGGAAGTCGATCATCGCCGCCTTGCCGTCGAGCATGGCCTCGTCCATGTTGATGTCGATGACGTGCGCGCCGTTCTCCACCTGCTCGCGGGAGACGTCCAGGGCCTCGTCGTAGCGCTCGTCGAGGATCAGGCGCTTGAACTTGGCCGAGCCGGTGACGTTGTTGCGCTCACCGACGTTGACGAACAGCGAGTCGGGGCCGATGTTGAAGGCCTCCAGGCCGGCCAGGCGGGTGAGGTGGTCGTTCTCCGGCACCTGACGCGGGTCGTACTTGTGCACGGCGTCGGCGATGGCCTTGATGTGCTCGGGGGTGGTGCCGCAACAGCCGCCGATGATGTTGATGAAGCCGCTCTTGGCCCACTCCTCGATCTCTGCCGCCATGTGCTGCGGCGTCTCGTCGTATTCGCCGAACTCGTTGGGCAGGCCGGCGTTGGGATGGCTGTTGATGTGGCAGTTGGCGTAGCCGGCCACCTCTTCGACGTACTGGCGCAGCTCGTTGGCGCCCAGGGCGCAGTTGAAGCCGAAGCTGATGGGCTCGATGTGGCGCAGGGAGTTCCAGAAGGCCTCGGCGGTCTGCCCGGAGAGGGTGCGCCCGGAGGCGTCGGTGATGGTGCCCGAGATCATCACCGGGAGTTTTTTGCCCGAGGTCTCGAAGTAGTCCTCGATGGCGAACAGCGCCGCCTTGGCGTTGAGGGTGTCGAAGATGGTCTCGACCAGGAGGATGTCGGAGCCGCCGTTCACCAGGCCCTTGATGGCCTCCAGATAGGTCTCGCACAGGGTGTCGAAATCGATGTTGCGAAAGCCGGGATTGTTGACGTCGGGCGAGAGGCTGGCGGTGCGGTTGGTGGGGCCGAGCACGCCGGCGACGAAGCGGGGGCTGTCCGGCGTGGCCACGGCGTCGCAGGCCTGGCGGGCCAGTCTGGCCGATTCCTGATTGAGCTCGTAGACCAGGGACTCCATGGCGTAGTCGGCCATGGAGACGGCGTTGGCATTGAAGGTGTTGGTCTCGAGGATGTCGGCGCCGGCCTGCAGGTAGGCGTCGTGGATGTCGCGAATGATCTGCGGCTGGCTCAGGGTCAGCAGGTCGTTGTTGCCCTTGAGGTCGCCCTTCCAGTCTTTGAAGCGCTCGCCGCGGTAGCCGGCCTCGTCCAGTTTGTGGCGCTGGATCATGGTGCCCATGGCGCCATCGAGGATGACGATGCGCTCGTCGAGGAGTTGATCGAGGGACTTGCTCATGCGATATACCGGCCTTGCAGGAAATTAGCCGGCCATTTTAGCACGGGGTGTGTGGGGGCTGCGCGTGGGCCGCGCGGCGGGCTCGGACTCAGGAGCGTTCGCCGAGGAACACGTGCCCGCCCACCTCGAGGGTGATCTCCTTGGCGCGAGCCCAGTAGGGGTCGGCCAGGCGCGGGGCGTAGTAGTGCAGGGCGCCGTTGGTGCGGTCGAGGCGGCGCTGCACGCGGTAGGGCAGGTGCTTGTAGACGCGGTAGACGAAGCGCGCGACCTGCTGCGCCCGCGCCCAGGCCCGCTGCTCGCGCGGTTTGTCGCTCTTGCCGTCGTGGGTCCAGCTGAACTGCCGGCGCTGCCAGACCACGCCACAGACAGTGGCGGGGAAGCGGCGGCTCTGCACCCGGTTCATGGTGACGAAGGCGACGGCGAACTGGCCGTCGGTGGGTTCGCTCCGCGCCTCGAAGTAGATGTTCAGGGCCAGGCAGCGCAACTCCTTGAGACGCTGGTCGTTTTCGGTCACGTCAGCGGCCAGCAGGCGTTCGCTGAGCAGGCTCAGGAGTAATAACAGGAGGACTCTCATACGGCTTTCGACATCCTTGGCCCTGCCCCGCACCCATCGACGACTGGTGAAGGATTGACCAGATTGATTAAGGAATAGGCAGCTCAGCAATATTCGTGCCGTATTAGAAAATGCTAATGCAAAACAGCCGGCTAGGAGCGAGGAGGGTTTGCCGAGGCCCGCCGCAGGGACTGAGTGTAAAGATTATCGACACCCCGCCCCCACGGACGTCGAGCCTCAGCGGCCGGCGTGGCGCACCAGCCCGCCGATGGTCAGACCCTGCACGACGATGGAGAAGATCACCACCACATAGGTGATGGCGAGGATGGTCTCGCGCGGCTCTCCCGGCGGCAGGGCCAGGGCCAGAGCCACCGAGACGCCGCCGCGCAGGCCGCCCCAGGTGAGGATCTTGATCACCCCCGGTGAGAAGGCGCGACGCAGACTGAGCAGGTGGATGGGGATGCTGACGCTGACCAGGCGCGCGCCGAGCACCACCGGGATGAGGGCCAGGGCCGCCAGCAGCAGCGGGGGAGTGAAATTCAGCACCAGCACCTCCAGCCCGATGAGCACGAACAGCACCGCGTTGAGGATCTCGTCCAGCAGCTCCCAGAAGGTGTCCAGGTGTTCGCGACTGTGCTCGGACATGGCCAGCAGGCGCCCGTGGTTGCCGATCAGCAGGCCCGCCACCACCACCGCAATGGGCCCCGAGACGTGGATCGTCGAGGCCAGCGAATAGCCGCCCATGACCAGCGCCAGGGTGATCAGGATCTCCACCTGATAATTGTCCACACGCTTCAGCATGAGGTAGGCCAGCCAGCCGATGAGCAGGCCGAACACCACCCCGCCCACGGCCTCCTCGAGGAACAGCAGGGCCACGTGGCCCGCGCTGATCTCCTCGCCGCCGGCGGCGATGCCCACCAGGACCAGAAACACCACCACCGCCATACCGTCGTTGAACAACGACTCGCCGGCGATCTTGGTCTCCAGGGTCTTCGGCGCATTGGCCGTCTTCAGGATGCCCAATACGGCGATGGGATCGGTGGGTGAGATCAGGGCACCGAACAGCAGGCAGTAGATGAAGGGCAGACCGACGCCCAGCCAGTCGAGGATGAAATAGCTGGCGCCGCCGATGAGGAAGGTGGAGGTGAGGATACCGAGGGTGGCCAGACTGCCGATGATCCACTTCTGCCGTGCCAGATTGGCCAGATTGATGTGCAGCGCCCCGGCGAAGAGCAGGAAGCTGAGCATGCCCTCCATGAGGGTCTGATTGAAGTCGATGGCACCGAGGAGTTGCTCGGCGTGGGTGTGGATCTCACCCAGCCCGAGCTTGCCCGCGCCCAGCAACAGCAGCGAGACCAGCAGGGCGATGAGCATCAGGCCGATGGTGGTGGGCAGCTTGATGTAGAGGTGGTTGATGTAGCTGAACAGCGCCGAGGCGGTGATCAGGATGGCGGCGATGTCGAAGATGTCCATGGCGGTACGGGCTGTCCTGGTGGGGCAGAGATGAACGGGTTTGGGCTGGCGCCGAGCGGGGGCGGGATTATCGCATCAAAAGGGCCGTAACACGGCCCGACGCCGGCAGGGCCTCAGAGCCCCATGGCCCGTGCGACGAACGCCTGTTTCAGCGGCTCGGCGTGATCGACCAGCTCGAGGCCGAGATTGCGCACCCGGCGCGGGAGCGGCTCGTCGTTGCTGAACAAGGCCTTGAAGGCGCCCATGGCCTCGAGCATGAGCAGGTTGTCGCCGCGTCGGGCGCGGGCGTATCGACGCAGGGTCTTGAGGCTGCCGAGGGGGCGATAGGCGGCATGCGCGGCGAGCACCTCGGCGGCCAGCTGCTCGACGTCGGCGAGGCCGAGATTGACCCCTTGACCGGCCAAGGGGTGGATGGTGTGTGCGGCGTCGCCCACCAGGGCCAGGTGGGGTTTGACGTATTCCTTGGCATGCCGGCCCTTGAGGGGGAAGGCGGCGCGCGGGCCGACGTGGGTGATGGCGCCCAGGCGGTGGCCGAAGGCCTCGCCCAGCTCGGCACGGAAGTCGGCCTCATCGAGGGCCAGCAGGCGTTCGGCCTCCTCCGGCGCGGTGCTCCAGACGATGGAGCTGCGCCCCTCCGGCAGGGGCAGGAAGGCCAGCGGGCCACTGGGCAGGAAGCGTTGCCAGGCGGTGGCTTGGTGGGGTTGTTCGGTCTGCACGGTGGCAACCACGGCGCTCTGCGCATAGGGCCGCTCATCGATGCCGATGCCGGCCTGACGGCGCACCCAGGAATGGGCGCCGTCGGCGCCGACCAGCAGTGGGGTCCGCAGGCATTCGCCGTCCTCGAGCCACAGCTGGGCGTGGCCGGTGCGCAGCATTAGTCGTTGCGGGCTGGCCGGGCAGCGGTAGTCGATGTTGTCGTGGGCGCGGGCACGTTGCACCAGGGCGCGGGTGATGACGCGGTTCTCGACGATGTGGCCGAGATTGGGTTCGCCCACATCGGCGGCGTCGAAGGCAATGCGGCCGTCGCCGGTGGCGTCCCACACCACCATGCGTTCATAGGGCTGTAACCGCGCGGCGCACATGGCCTCCCAGGCACCGAGGCGTCGGAACAGCCGCTGGGAGGCGCGGGTGATGGCGCTGACGCGCAGGTCGAAGTCGTCCGCCGGCCACGCCTGCGGCGGCTCGCGGCCCTCGATGACGGCGATGCGCAGGGTGCTGTCGGCCAGGGCGCAGGCCAGGCTGGCGCCCACCATGCCGCCGCCGACGATGACGAGGTCGTAGTCCGTGGTCTTCATGATCTGGTCCTGGGTTTTGCGCCATGCTGCCGCGGCGGGCAGGCCCTCGATCGCACAGGGGCCTTCTGCCCTCGCGCCGAGGGAAAATGCCTTGCCTGGCCGCCGCTGGCCGGGCTCGCCGGGGCCGTGGGCTTCACAGGCTCAAGCCCCGCGCCAGGCGCGGTAGGCGCCCGCTGCGGCCCATGGCCCCGCGCGCCAGGCGGTGCTTCAACGGCGGCAGCAGGTCGGTGGCCAGCAGGCCCAGGTTGCGCGCCAGGCTGAGCGGCGGGAAGCGGTTGGAGAAGGTCTGTACCAGGGTGTTGGTGAAGTCGATGACCCGGCGCTGGTCGGCGGCCCGCCATTGGTCGTAGTCCGCCAGCACCTCGGCATCGCCGGGATCACGGCCGGCGCGCACGGCGCCGACGACGACCTCGGCCAGGGCCGCCACGTCGCGCAGGCCGAGGTTGAGCCCTTGGCCGGCGATGGGGTGCAGGGTGTGCGCGGCATTGCCGATCAGGACCAGCCGCGGGCGGGTCTGCTCCGTGGCCTGGAGCAGGCGCAGGGGATAGCTGTGACGTCGGCCGACGGTGAGCAGACGGCCGAGACGGGTGCCGAAGGTGTCCTGCAGGGCGCGCAGAAAACCCGCGTCGTCCAGCGCCAGCAGCTGTTCGCTGCGCGCAGGGTCGTGGGTCCAGACGAGGGCGCAGCGGGGCCGCCGGTCCACCGCCGAGAGGGGCAGCAGGGCCAGGGGGCCGTGCGGGGTGAAGCGCTCGTAGGCGACATTGGCGTGCGGCCGTTGCGGCGTGACATTGGCGACGAGGGCGGTCTGGCCGTAGTCGTGCCCGCGCACCGGGATGTCGAGCAGGCGGCGTACCGCGGAGTCGCTGCCATCGGCGGCCACCACCAGGCGCGCCTGCAGGGTGATGGTCTCGCCCTCGCGCTCGAGGCTGGCGCTGGCCTGCGCCCCGTCCAGCCGCAGGGTGCGCAGGCTGGCGGGGCTGAAGATGTCGACCCCCTGCAGGCCCTCCGCTTGCTGCACCAGGCCCTCACCCAGGGCGCGCCCGGTGATGACATGGCCCAGGGCCTCGACCCCCTCCTCCTGTGCGCTCAGGCGGGTGATGCCGAAGTGCCCCTGGTCGGAGACGTGGATGCGCTCGATGGAGGTGGCGGCGGGGGCCAGCTCGGGCCACAGCCCCATGGCCTCGAAGATGCGCCGGCTGCCCTGGGAGAGGGCGATGGCGCGGTCGTCGTAGCTGGGTTGGGCGGCGCGGCGAAAGGGCGCGGCCTCGACCACGGCGAGACGCAGCCCGCGCCCGGCCAGGGCGAGGGCCAGGCTGGTGCCGACCATACCGCCGCCGACGATGAGGAGGTCGTAGGGTGCTGGGGTCATGGGGATCCGTGGGCTATTTCTGCGGTGGTCAATTTAGCATAGCGGTGGATGGCTCACAGGTGGCCCGTCGGGCGTAGGAGCGGACCCTTGGGCCGCGATGGCCTTGACAGACACTGGCACACCCTTGATCTCACCGGCGGATCATCGCGGCCCAGGGGTTCGCTCCTACGAAGGGGTGACTATAGATCAGCGATGAGTGCCGGTCGCTGAGTGGCTATTTTGCGTTATCCCGCGCCATCAGTGCCTCGATCTCGTCGATCTCCTTGGGCACGCCGCGGGTGAGCACTTCGCAGCCGTCGCGGGTGACCAGTACGTCGTCTTCGATGCGGATGCCCATGCCCTGCCATTTCTTGGCCACGGGGCGTTTGCCGATGCGCGCGCCGGGGGCGATGTAGAGACCGGGCTCGATGGTCAGCACCATGCCGGGTTCGAGTTCACGCCAGGCATCACCGACCTTGTAGTCGCCCACGTCGTGCACGTCCATGCCCAGCCAGTGGCCGGTACGGTGCATGTAGAAGTGACGGTAGGCCTCCTCTTTGATCAGGCTGGCATGGCTGCCCTTGAGCAGGCCGAGTTCCACCAGGCCGCGAGTGAGCACCTTTACGGCGGCCTGGTGCGGGGCATTCCAGTGGTTGCCGGGGCGCACCTTCTTGATCGCGGCCGTCTGGGCATCCAGTACCACTTGATACAGCGCCGCCTGCTCGCGGCTGAAGCGGCCATTGACGGGGAAGGTGCGGGTGATGTCGGCGGCATAGCAGTCGTATTCGGCGCCGGCGTCGATAAGCAGCAGGTCGCCGTCGCGCAACTCGGCGTCGTTCTCCGTGTAGTGCAGGATGCAGGCGTTCTCGCCGCCGCCGACGATGCTGTTGTAGGCGGGTTCGCAATGGTGGCGTTTGAAGTGGCCGAGGAATTCGGCCTCGATCTCGTATTCCATCAGGCCCGGCCGGCAGCACTGCATGGCGCGCACGTGGGCCTCGCAAGAGACCTTTGCCGCGCGGCGCATGGCGGCGATCTCGCTGCGCCCCTTGAACAGGCGCATGTCGTGCAACAGGTGGTCGAGGGCGACGAACTCGCTCGGGGTATGCACCCCGGCGCGGGCCTTGGCCTTGAGGCGGTTGACCCAGGCGGTGATCTTGGCGTCGAAGTCGAGGTGTTCGCCCATGGCGTAATAGACCCGCTCGCAGCGCTCCAGCAGGCCGGGCAGGATGTCGTCGATGTCGCCGATGGGAAAGGCGTCGTCGGCGTCGTAGTCGGCCTTGGCGCCCTCCAGGCCGGCGCGACGGCCGTGCCAGGTCTCCATCAGCGGGTCGCGTTCGCGCACGAAGAGGACGTATTCGCCGTGTGGCCGGCCGGGGATGAGGACCGCCACGGACTCCGGCTCGGGAAAGCCGGTGAGGTACTGGAAGTCGCTGTCCTGGCGGTAGGGATATTCGACGTCGCGGTTGCGCATGGCCACCGGGGCGGCGGGCAGGATGGCCACCGAGGCCTTGCCCATCATCTGCATCAGCCGTTTTCGCCGGCGGGCGTGCTCGGTCTGCTTCATGGTCTGGGCCTGTCAGTGGACGGTGGGGTCGAGCACTGGCGGTGCCTGCACGGGTTGGATCTCTTCGTTGACCAGCAACACGCCGACGCGCAGATATTCCACCAGCTCGGCATAGGCGTTCTCGTCCTCTTCGTTGCCGGTGAAGGTGTAGGAGCTGTCGGCGCGGGCGATCTCGACGATGTCCTCGACGATTTCGCGGGCGTCGTCGGGCAGGGGACGGAAATCCTTGATGCCGCCGAGGGCGAGTCCGGCGAGGAAGCCCTGGCACCATTCGCCGAGGGCGTGCACCCGCGCATCCAGGCTGGCGTCGTCGGTGGGCAGTAGCAGCCGGAACTCACAGGTGGGGTCGCTGAGCTGCTGACGCGTGGCCTCGTGCAGCCGTTTCAGGGTGGTCACGGCCTCGGCGGCGAGCAGGTCGTCTTGACGGATGTTGGGGAACAGATGCTGCAGCCACAACTCGGCGGGGGCCTGGCCGTTGGCGCACAGCAGGCCGGTGAGGGTGCCATGGACCTCGGCGGGCTCCTGCTGACCACCGAGGTGCTCGATGGCCTCCGCAATGGCGGTGTAATCGGGTGATTCTTCTGTCATGAGAATGGGTTGTCAGTGGGGGAGATAGGCCGATTCTATCACCTCATTGACCCCTTTTCCGCCTCGAACTATAGTGCCCGGACACTACCGCAGGCAGCACACATCCCCATGGCCGAGTCTGAAATCAGCAAGCTGGAGCAGCGTATCGATGAACTCATCGCGCTGTGCGACCAGTTGAGCACGGAGAACAGTCTGCTGCGCGACCGGCAGAGCGTGCTGGTGGAGGAGCGGGCGCGCCTGATCGAAAAGGCCGAGCAGGCGCGCAGCCGGGTCGAGACCATGCTGGTACGCTTGAAGGCCATGGAGAACGAGGCATGAGCAGGACGACGCAGGGCAGAGACAACGCGACCGTGACCATTCGCCTGCTGGACAAGGACTATCAGGTGGCCTGCCCGGCGGAGGAGCGCGCCGCCTTGCTCGAATCGGCCCGCTATCTCGACGAGAAGATGCGCGAGATCCGTGACAAGCGCAAGATGATCGGTAGCGAGCGGGTGGCCGTGATGGCGGCCCTCAACATCACCCACGAGTTGCTCAACGCCCGCAGCCAGGGCGACAACCCGGCGGCCCTCGACGGCAAGCTGCGTCAGCTGCAGGGCAAGGTCGAGGCGGCGATCACCCGCGGCCGCCAGCTCGAGTTATAATGTCCGCGCGACTGCCAAGGTGGGTCACGATCCGCCGCGTTGCCGCCGAACCCGTTTTGGCGTCCCCTGCAGTGTTCGATACTGCGCCGAATTCCCCTGGCCCATAATTAAGCAGTCGGGGGCATGACGCCGATGCCGTGTGCATATCCGCGCGACGGAAAGCCTGAAGCATCGGCCTTTGTCCCCACTTATCGCTCTGGTTCCAGGGGCGATGGCGCAAACGGCACAGGTGGGGGGCGCCCTCTATTCCACGCCGACAGTCTTTCAGTCGGCCCCTTTTTTCTCCGCTTTGCATGAGCCAGCAAGGTTCCCAACTGCGTACCCAACTGCGCCAGCGGATGCGTGCCCAGCGGCGCGCCTTGAGTGCCGCCGAGCGGCGCCAGCGTAGCGAGCGGGCCTGTCAGGCCCTGGCCCGACAACAGGTCTTTCAGCGCGCCCAACGCATCGCCTGCTTCCTGCCCAACGACGGCGAACCCGATCCCACCCCCCTCATCACCCTGGCCTGGTCGCTGGGCAAGGCGGTCTATCTGCCCCTGCTCAGCGAGGTGCGGCACGATCATCTCCAGTTCGCCCCCTTCACCCCGGACACCCCCTTGGTGGAAAACCGTTTCGGTATCCCCGAGCCGCGGGCCAGCCAGCGGCGGATGCTGCCCGCGCGCTGTCTGGACTTGGTGCTGACGCCCCTGGTGGCCTTCGACGAGGCGGGCAACCGCTTGGGCATGGGGGGCGGCTACTACGACCGCAGTTTTGCCTTTTTGCGTTACCGCCGTTTCTGGCGCAAGCCGCGCCTGGTGGGCATGGCCTTCACCTTTCAGCGGGTCGCGGCATTGCCGGCGCAGGCCTGGGATGTGCCGCTCTATGCGGTGGTGACGGAGGAAGGATTCATGCGGCTCTGAGCGCGAGCGCGCTCCTCGTAGGGCGCAGCAGCCTACGGGGTAGTGAAGGGTATGTGGGGGTTGGCCGCTGTGGCCCCGGGTCAGTTGCTGAAGCGGGTATGGCTGGGGGGCGTCGGTGCGTTGGCCAGGTGGGCGTTGTCGTCGCCTTGGGTCAGGCCCTGGGCCAGGCTGGTGGCGATGACGCCCAGGGTGACCAGGACGGTGAGGACGGCCAGCAGGTCGGGTTTCCGTTTCAGGCGCATTGCCGTTGCAGAGCTCCAGGACTGTGTGCCCCGCGGGGCACGCATTGCTTTCTGGTCGGCCGTCCCGGGCCTCGTGCGGCGGCCATCGCCGCCCCTCTCGCCGTTACTCCCTGTCGGCGCATGGATTCTACCGCATCTGCCGCCCCTGCCAAGGGGCCGTGGGCATTCAGACGATGGGCTGGAAGGCGGTGAGGCTGTCCATCATGGCGGCATTGCCCAGGTCGTTGCCGAAGTAGCTGGCGTAGCTGCCGGTCTCTCCATGCAGGGCCAGGTAGTTGAGCAGCAGGGTCTGCACCAGCAGGTTGACGTTGTTGGCCGCCGGGGTGGCGGCGGTCTCCACCGAACCGTCGGCGCGGAACCAGCCCAGTTGCTGATGGCGGGCCTGCTCTGCCTCCGTGGCGCCTATCAGCTGGGGCTGGCCGCCGGGGTTGTAGACGAGGAAGAAGGCGCCGGCGGTGGAGGAGTTGTCGCCGGTCCAGACGCCCTTGCCACGCCCTTCGATGGAGTTGTCGAGACTGCCGTTGCTGGCCACCGAGCCGTCGCTGAAGACGTAGATCATCAGCGGCGAGCCGCGCCGCGCGGCGTATTCCAGGCAGGCGCCCATGCAGCGGCCGGCGCGCAGGTCGCGCACCTCGCCCACGGCGCGGTCACCGGTGTGATAGTCGAAACCGCCCATGGCGATGGTGCCGGCGCCGGCGTGTCCATCGATCACCATCTTCATCACCGAGGCGGCCTTGCGGAATTCACCGTCGCCGTCGAACTCGTCCTGGCTGAAGATCCCGTTGGGGCCGACGATGTCGGGGTCGGCGGCGGGGTCGATGTTGACGCCGACGAAACGGTCGGTCAGGTCGGAGGCCTTGAAATAGCCGCAGCGGGCCAGATTGCGCGCCGCCGCATCGTCGCTCAGCTTGGTGTCCACGCGGTCGATCTTGGCGTTGCTGATGCGCACCGCCGCCTCCATCACCGCGCGGACGTCGTCGGGATCGCTGAGCACCGAGGTGAGGTCGCCGGTGTCCACCAGGCCGGTGACGTCTGAGGGGCGGTCCACCTTGGTGGGCCGCAGGGTGGGGTCGATGAGCATGCTGGGGGCCATGGAGTTGCCGCCGGACTCGGAATTGCGCGAGCCGATGAGGGAGGCCACGTCACCGCCGGCGCCGACTCGGGCGATGCCGTACATGGGGTTGTGCGGGTTGTTGCCGGTGTCGTTGTCGGAGCGGGCGGGGATCACGGCCCCGTTGACCTTGGCGGCATCGGCCAGGTTCAGGCGGTTGAGGATGCCGCGCAGAAAGGCGCTGTCGGAGTGGAAGGGCAGGCCGAGGGTGGTGTCGGTCCAGTCGCCATTGCTGGTGATCGTGTCGCCATTGGGGCCGTTCATGGGCGGATTGGTCTCCACGCCGCCGGGCACCATGTCGCCGGGCAGGCCCATCTTGCTGTAACCGGCAGTGCTGAGCAGGTCCAACGGGCCGCCGCGGCCACCGGCGAGGACGTTGGAGCCGATGGTGTTGGCCCCGCCGGCGAGGTCGAAGCAGATGAAGGGGATGCGGCCGCCGACGACGCCGCCGATGGGGCAGCCCGCCGCGGAGGCCATGTCCAGGATGTCCTGCGGCAAAGCGGCGCGGGCGAGGCGTGGGTTGGCCAGCAGGCTGAGCAGGGCACCGCCGGTGACCAGGCCGGTGCCGCCGATGAAGCCCTGGCGCAGGAAGTCGCGGCGGCTGACCGGACGGGCATGGTCGGTGTGATAGAGCGGGGCATCCGGGTGGAGCGGGTGACGTCGTTTGGCCATGATGATTTCCTCAGTGATTCCTTGCCGGCTTACTGGATGAGCAGGGCGGCGCTGCCCAGGGTGGCGGTGCACAGGGCCTTGGCGATGGCGCGGGTGCGTGTGGCATCTCCGCCCCCTACCGCCAGGCGGTCGAACAGGCTGCTGCTCGCCGTGCCGCTGGGGCCGAACAGTGCCGCCTTCAGGCTGTTGCGGTCGGGTACGTTGCCGAGCGGCGTGCCGTTGTTGTCGGGCAGGCCGAGCATGCGGTCGTAGAGGGCATCGAGCATCTGCTGCTTCTGCGCCGAGTCGCCGCTGCCATAGGCGCTGGTCACACCGGCGTCGAAGTCGAAGTTGCCATAGAAGGCCGTGCGCAGGGCGGGGTCCTCCACCAGGGCGTTGCAGTACTGGATGGCCAGCTGGGCGATGGCCATCTGGTGGGCGGGCAGGAAGCCCTGCAGGGTCTCCACCGTGGGCAGCTGCTGCTGGATGGTGAGATAGGTGGACTTCACCGAGGCGTTGCCGGCGGCGTTCATGTCCACTCCGGTGACCGCGGCCATGCTGGCGTTGATCTCCTCAAAGGTGCGCAGGCCGACATCGCTGGCCGGATCGCCGTCGACCACCGGTGTGGCGCAGGTGGCGTTGAGGCCGCAGACCATCTCGCTGCGGACGTCCGTCTTGCTGCCGATCTGCTCGAAGGTGAGGAAGAACTCGTCGTTGTCGGCGCCTTTCTCCAGGGCGATGATGCTGCCCAGCGGGGAGAGGACCTGGCCACCGGTGGTGTAGCTGGCGGCGCTGATCGTGGTGTCGATGTTGACGAAGGCCTGACCGGCGCCCGGTTCTTTGCCGTTGAGACCGATGTGCAGCCCCTTGATGGTGATGTCGTTGGGCTGGAAGTTGGGGTCCAGGCTGACGAAGGTGGGCTTGTAGAACAGATAGCTGTAGCTGTCGTACTGGCTGACCTGGAACAGGATGTAGCTGCCCAGTTCGGCCGCCGGGGGCGGGTCGAAGAGTTGGTCGCTGACGTTGAACAGGAGGAAGAATTTCTCCCCCACGCCGGCCTCGAAGTTCTGTCGGATCTGGTCCTCGCTCATGGCCTGGTCGTGGATGGCCACCAGGCGCAGCTTGCCCTGCCAGGCGTCGCCGCCGCCTACTTCGCTGCCGAACACCAGGGCGTAGCTGTCGTCCCAGTCGGCCAGGCTGGCGGGGCCGACGGGGTCGCTGTCCTCGGTGTCGACGCCATTGACGTAGACCTTGCGGCCATTGACGGCGTCATAGGTGACTACCACGTGTTGCTGCGCGGCCTGCAAGTCCTCGTCATCGGCGTTGGTGATCAGCGAGGGATCGCCATTGGCATTGGTCGCGGCGCTGCGTTGCATGAATTCGTAGCGGTATTCGGCCTGGCCGAGGGTGGCGTTGCGCCTGTCGCTGCCGGCGGAGTAGCTGATGATGCGCGCCGGGTCGCCGGCGGTGCCCTGGCTGACGTTGCCGGGCACTACCCAGGCCTCGATGGAGTACTGGCCGCTCTTCATGATGCGGTCATAGAGCTTCTTGCTCGCCGTGGTGGAGGCCTGGGCGTTGCCGCTGACGAATTCGATGCCCCAGCCACCGACCCACTTGTAATCGGTGCCCTCGGTGCCGTTGAGGGTCAGGTCCAGGGGCGGTGTGGTGCCGCTGGTGTCGCTGATGGTGGTGCCGCTGCCGGCCTTGAATTCATACAGGGCGATGGTGCTGGAGTCGTCGCGCTTGCCGCCGCTGGCCACCTGACCCTCGCGCAGTTTCAGCGCCTTGCTGGTGAGCCAGGCGGGGTCCACCTGGGTGAGGGCGATGGTGCCGGCGAAGGTCTCGATGGCCAGGCGCATCTCGGTGGCGCAGGCGTACTTGTCGGCGTCACCGGTCAGGGTGAGGTCCCAGCAGTTGTGGCCCTCCACCAGGCGCTGTACCAGGCGGGAATTGGTCGGTGTGTCGAGATCGATCTTCTGGCTGCTGCGCAGGGCCTCGTAGGCCGTGGCGACATCGCTCTCGGCGAAGAAGGGGGCCTGCGGGATGGGCGCCCCTTCGACGTGGCAGCCGCTGCAATACTGGGTCAGGAGGTCGTGCACCGGCTGGAAGCTCGTCGGCACCTGGGCGCCGGTGGCCGGGTCGGGCAGGCTCTTGCTGGCGCCCGCGTCCTTCTGTACCGGGGCTTCGAGGACGATGGCGGTGTCCACGGGGGAGTCGCCGCCGCCGGTGCCGCCGCCGTTGGCCCAGTTCTCGATGAAGGTGGTGACCACCGTGGCGGTGGCGGCACACTCGGCACTGGTGCCGCAGTTGTGTCCACTTTCGATCTTGCCGATGATGCGCGAGCTCGACGGGGCCGCCAGATCGACGACCGTGAGCGCCTCGCTGTAGGCCAGGTTGACGTTGCCCTGGTGCATGAAGTGCGGTGAGGCGTTGCTGCCGTCGTGGCAGTTGTCGCAGCTGTAGGCCGCCATGGGGGTCCAGAAATAGCTCTGGAAGTTGCAGGCATCGGTGGTGCCGCAGGTCTCGCCGCTATAGGTCTGTGGCGAGCTGTCCGGCTGTGCGGTGGTGAGCGCGGTGGGTACCGCGTCGCAGGCCGCGAGCAGCAGGGCGGCGAGGCCGATCAGGCCGTGGCTGAGGTGTCTTGGGCTGGGAAGATTCATCGCTGCTCTCCGTCTCTGATTCCGTCACTGATTCCGTCGAGGGTTCGGTCGCTGATGCGGTGCTGGTCCATGACTGTCAATCGCCTTTGCAGAAGGCGGCGCTGTCGGCGAACACCTGTTTGAGTCGGTAGCCGTTGCCTTCGAAGGTGCCGAGCATGGTGTCGATCTGGCCGTGGTCGGTGGCGTCCACCGGGGCGCGCAGGCAGACGGCCTTGAAGACCTTCTCGACCTGACAGCGGGCAAAGGCTTGGCTGTGGGCCAGCTCCATGCCCATGGTCTTGGCCCCCGCGCCTGCACCGCTCAGGCTGCTGTCCCAGCCCAGGGCGCTGTTGGGGCCGGCGCGCCAGTAGTTGCTCCACTGGTCGTCGGGGGTGACGAAGCCGAATTCGAAGTTGTTGGCATTGATGCGGTACTTGCCCTGCACGCGGCTGCCGGTATCGGGGTCGGCGGTACCTGGGCCGTTGTAGGCCAGGCGGCCGTTGTCGCCGGTCTCGTCGCTGTATTCCCAGTCGTAGTAGGCGAAGGCCTGCGCCAGGGGGTCCATGCCGGCGTGGCAGCCGACGCAGGCGTTCATGAAGATGCGCGAGTCGCCACCGGGGCTGCGCGCCACGTCCTGGCGCACGCGGTCGTGCGGCCGGGTGGGGTCCTTGATCTGCTCCAGGTCGGTGCACAGGTGGTTGAGCAGGGTGAAGCGGAACATGGCGCGGTTGGTGCCGTCGATGAAGAAGGCGCGTGCCGCGGCGCGGGAGGTGAGCACGCCGGCGGTGGCGTCCGCAGCCAGGCCGGTGACCGTAGACTGGGCACGCTCCACCAACTGCGCCGGGTCGGCCAGGTCCACGCCCTGATCTTCCATGGCCTCGTAGTGGGCATTGCTGTCGTTGGCATAGCCGGGGGAGACGTTCTGGCCGA
>JANTGX010000013.1 GCA_024762755.1 Gammaproteobacteria bacterium | reverse complement strand
GATCACGTTGCCCTTGTCCATGCGCTTGACCACACCCATCACCAGTTCGCCCTTGCGGTCCTTGTAGGCCTCGACGATGCGCTCACGCTCTGCCTCACGCACCTTCTGCACGATGACCTGTTTGGCGGCCTGGGCGGCGATACGACCAAACTCTGCCGATTCCATGGGCTCCTCGATGTAGTCACCGATCTGGATATCGGGATTCCGCTCGCGCGCCTCGCTGAGATGGATCTGACGGTCGGGGAATTCCACGCCGTCGTCGCCGTCCTCGTCGATGTCCGGCACCACTTCCCAGCGACGGAAGGTCTCGTAGTCCCCGGTCTCGCGATCGATGGACACACGCACGTCGATATCTTTGTCACCGAGCTTTTTGCTGGCCGTTGCCAGCGCCGCCTCGATGGCGCCAAAGATGACCTCTCGATCGATGCCTTTTTCGTTGGACACTGCGTCCACAACGAGCAAAATCTCTTTGTTGTTCATTGCACTCTGCCTTCACACACTGGACGCGGCGCCATGCGCCTCTTCGCCCTGCCTCGGATGACCCGGACGGACCAGGTCGTCTAACTTCTAATATACGCCTTCACACAACGGATGCGCTTCGCCTCAGATCTCGGCCACCAGGTTGGCCCGCTCGATGGTGTCCAGAGGCACCATGTAGGATTCGCCATCCACCAGGATCTCGACCTCGTCGTCGTGCACGCCGACGATGCGGCCGGTCAGCTTGCGCCGGCCCAAGACCGGCGTCGCCAGCTTGAGGCGCGCCTCCTGGCCGGCAAACTGCTGAAAGTGTTCGGCCGTGAACAGGGGCCGGTCGAGACCGGGAGAGGACACCTCCAGGGTGTAGTGACCACGGATGGGGTCCTCCACGTCGAGCACGCCGCTGAGCTGATGACTCACCCGCTTGCAGTCCTCCACGCCGATGCCGTCCTCGTGGTCGATGTAGACCCGCAACAGGCCGTCACGGCCCTGCGTCAGGTATTCCACACCCACTAGCTCGTAGCCGAGGGATTCCACCACGGGACGTACCACATCGATGACATTGGCCGGGGCCTGACGCATTGTCTCTCCACACTCCTGAACAGGGCACAAAACCCATATCGCAAAAACAAAAAAAGGGCCAAAGGCCCACCGCTCTACTGCATCCTGTATGACGCCGCTCTGCGGCGTACGGTGGCTACCTCAGCCAGTTGCGAGAGGCCACCAAGTCCGAAAAAAGCCTAAAAAAAAGCCTCGTGACCGAGGCATTTTATTCTTCTCTCGAAAATTGGTAGCGGGGGCAGGATTTGAACCTACGACCTTCGGGTTATGAGCCCGACGAGCTACCGGACTGCTCCACCCCGCAACCGAGGCTGCGTATACTACCGAAACCACTGGAAAAAGCAACCCCCTTCGCAATGAAAATGACAGGCTCGGCCTCGCCAAGGGATCGCCTCACCTGCCCTGCCCCTCAGCCCCGTTCGAGGACGACGAAGGCAATGGCGTAGTCTCGCTCGTCGCTCAGGCTGAGATGGCTGGCGACGATGCCCTGCTCGCGCAGGCGTGTCTCCAGGCGATCACTGAAGCGCAGCTCGGGCTTACCCAGGGCGTCGTTGCGCACGCTGATATCACGCAGGCCGATACCCTCGCGGAAACCCGTGCCGAGTGCCTTGACCAGGGCCTCCTTGGCGGCGAAGCGTTTGGCCAGAAAATGCGCCGGCTGGGCGGCATCGTGGAAGGCCGTCAGTTCGGCGGTGGTGAGGATGCGCGCGGCGAAGCGCTGGCCATGGCGGTCGAGGTCGCGCTGCAGTCGGCCGACGCCGACGATATCGGTGCCGATGCCGTGGATCAACGCAGACGGGCCTCGCTCATCAGGGTCTTCATCTCGCGCACCGCCTCCTCCAGGCCGGTGAACACGGCCCGCGCGACGATGGCGTGGCCGATATTCAGCTCGGCGATGCCGGCGATACCGGCGACGGCGCCCACGTTCTGGTAATTGAGGCCATGGCCGGCGTTCACCTGCAGGCCCAAGGCCAGGCCGTGACGCACCGCCTCCTGAACGCGCTCCAGCTCCACCGCACGTTGCGCATCGCGCTCGGCATCGGCGAAGTGGCCGGTGTGGATCTCGATCACCGGCGCGCCGACGTCCTCGGCCGCCTCGATCTGCAGCGGGTCTGCATCGATGAACAGCGACACCCGCACGCCGGCCTCGGCCAGGCGCGCGCAGGCCTCGCGCAGCCGGTCGCGCTGGCCGGCCACGTCCAGCCCGCCCTCGGTGGTCAGTTCCGCGCGCCGCTCGGGCACCAGGCAGCAGTCGGCAGGCCGCACGCGCTCGGCCACGGCGAGCATCTCCTCGGTGACCGCCATCTCCAGGTTCATACGCGTGAGTAGAATGTCACGCAGCATCTCCACATCACGATCCTGAATGTGCCGACGGTCCTCGCGCAGGTGCAGGGTGATGGCGTCGGCGCCGGCCTGCTCGGCCAGCATGGCGGCCTGGATGGGATCGGGATAGCGGGTGCCGCGGGCCTGGCGCAGGGTGGCCACGTGGTCGATATTGACGCCCAACAGCAGCCCGGGGTTGTCGTCGTTCATGCCTTGTTTCCTCTTAGTCGGTCGTGATTTTTTCGGTGGCTACCACGGGCGCCGGCGGCCCGGCCAGCAGGGCGCGACTGGCCAGCGGCCGCGGGCCGAGATAGTGCGCCAGCACGGCGCGCATCAGGCGCTTGGCCTCGCGCCGCTGATCGGCCGTGGTGAACTCGCCCTGCTGCAGGGCCAACAGGCTGGCACCCAACAGCGGGATTCCCTCGGCGGCCAGATCCGCCTCGGCCGCAACGGGGCCGCGCTCGATCAGGTAGTGATAGCGGCGTGCGGCGGACAGGGGGCGGCCGTCGATCACCTCGTGATCCAGGATCAGGCCGTAGCCGAGGGCCGACAGCATGTCGCGCTCGAAGCGACGCAGGCTCGCCTCCAAGGCCTCGTCCCGATCACTGGCCAGGGCGCGCAGGGTCGCATCATAGCAGCCGAAAAGCGTGTACTGGGCATCCTCTCGGGTCAGCAGGCGCATGAGGAGTTCGTTGAGATAAAAGCCGCTGGCGAGGCGACCTGCGGGCAGGGCCAGGGCCTGGCCCTGCGGCTCGGCGGTGGTCAGGGTCTTCAACTCGCCACGCCCGCGCCAGGCCACCAGCAGTGGTCGAAACGGCTGCAGCTGTCCGCGCCAGGGGGAACGCGCGCGTTTGGCCCCCTTGGCCAGGACACCCAGACGGCCCTGCTCCGGGGTGAACAACTCGGCGATGACGCTGCTGTCGCCCCAGGGACGTTGATGCAATACGTAGGCCGGCTGGAGCGGGATGGGTTTGCCTGACATGGCGTGTGGATTCGCTGGGGTCTGCGGTGGCGGGAGGCAAGGCGGCCGCCCGGGGCCTATTCGTCCTGATAACCCAGGCTGCGCAGGGCTCGCTCGTCGTCGGACCAGCCCTGCCGCACCTTCACCCACAGCTGCAGAAAGACCTTGCCGCCGAAGGCGTGCTCCATCTCCTTGCGCGCCTGCTCGCCGATGCGTTTGAGCTGCTGTCCCTGCTTGCCGATGATGATGCCCTTCTGCCCCGGGCGCTCGACCCAGATCACGGCATGGATATGCCGCACGCCGTCCTCCTCGGTGAATTTCTCGATCTCCACCGTGGTGGCGTAGGGCAGCTCCTGGGCCAGGCCGCGCACCAGCTTTTCGCGCACCAGCTCGGCGGCGAGAAAGCGTTCGCTACGATCGGTCACCTGGTCTTCGGGGAAGAAGGGGGCGGAGACCGGCAACAACTCGCGGATCTGGGCCTCCAGCCGATCGACGCCCTCGCCACTGCGCGCCGACAGGGGAATCACTGCGGCAAATTCGCGTCGCTCCGCCAGCTTGGCAAGCTGGGGCAGCAGTGTCTCCTTGGCCTTGATCTCATCGATCTTGTTGACCACCAGCACCACCGGCACCTCGACGTGCTGCAGGCGCTGCAGGACGTGTTCGTCCTCTTCACTCCAGCGGGTGCGGTCGACCACGAACACCACCACATCGACGTCGCTGATGCTGCTCGACGCGGCACGGTTCATGTAGCGATTGATGGCACGCTTGCCACCCAGGTGCATGCCGGGCGTGTCGACATAGACCACCTGCTCGGCCTCGCCGGTCTTCACGCCGAGGATGCGGTGGCGGGTGGTCTGCGGGCGGTGAGCCGTGATGCTGATCTTCTGCCCCAGGATGCTGTTGAGCAGGGTGGACTTGCCCACATTGGGACGGCCGACGATGGCCACGTAGCCACAGCGGAAGTCGGTGGGCTTGCTGTCATTCATTCTCGAGGGCCTCCAGGGCCTGCTGTGCGGCGACCTGCTCCGCCTTGCGCCGGCTGCCACCGACGCCGTGGGTGGGGGATTTCAGGCCCTCCACGCGACATTCGACCTCGAACTGTTGCTCATGGCCGCCGCCACGGGTGTCCGTGACGGTGTATTGGGGCAGGGGCAGTCGACGCGCCTGCAACAATTCCTGCAGGCGCGTCTTGGGATCCTTGCGCGCCTCCAGGGAGTCGAAGCGGTCGCCCAGGCTGCGCAGGATGAAGTCCCGCGCCGGCGGCAGGCCAGCGTCGCGATAGATGGCACCGATCACCGCCTCGAAGGCATCGGCGAGAATGGAATCGCGGCGAAAGCCACCGCTCTTCAGTTCCCCCGGACCGAGGCGTAGATAGGCGCCGAAGTCATAGGCGCGCGCCATCTCGGCCAGGGTCTCCCGTTTCACCAGGGCGGCACGAAAGCGCGTGAGCACACCCTCGGGTTCTTGCGGAAAACGCTCACAGAGGGCGTCAGCGACGACGAAGCCGAGTACCGCGTCGCCGAGAAACTCCAGGCGTTCGTTGTTGACATTGCCCTTGCTGCGATGGGTCAGGGCCTCTTCCAGCAGGGCGGGGTTGGCAAAGCGATGGCCAATGGCCTGTGACAGGTCGGCGAGGTTACCCCTCAAGGATGCACCTCGACCTCGTCGTTGAAGCTGACCAGCATGTCCACATTGCCGAAGGCCGGTGTGCGCACCTCGTATTCGACGGCGATCACGGTGGTGTTCTTGTCCGGGTGCTCGATATAGATATCATCTTTGGTCACGTGCTCCACGTCGTCGATGTCGAAGCGCCGCAGGAGGGCCTTGCGGATCTCGGCATCGCTCATCTTCGCCGTGTCGCTCTGCTCGGCGAGTGCCTGCAGGTGGCTGGTCACCTTGTAGTGCTCGAGGTAGACCGGAAACAGGCGAATGGCGATCAAGGCGAAAAAGACCACCAGACCGGCCACGAGGATCATGGTAATGCCGGTGACGCCCTGCTGCTGTCGTAAACCCTTCATGCCGTATGCTCCATTGAAAATGGCTGAATTTTTACGCAAGCCTAGCATAGGACTCGGCGGCCCCTTTAGTGAATCCCATCACCGATACGTTGCCACATGAGGCCGCCGGCCTCGCCGTCCCAACTCATCCAGATGAAGAAGGCCTTGCCCACCAGGTTCTCTTCCGGCACGAAACCCCAGTAGCGGCTGTCGTTACTGTTGTCGCGATTGTCGCCCATCATGAAGTATTGGCCTTCGGGCACCACGTATTCGCCCTCGATGCCCGGGCGTGAGGGGTCGAGCAAAATCTTGTGCACCGCTTGGTCGAGATACTCGGTACGCAGCTTTGCGCCGGTCATGCCACTGCTGGCACCCTCGCCGATGTAGGTCTCCCAGCCTTCCTGGCGCACCGGTTCGCCATTGACGTAGATCTGCTTGTCGAAATAGCCGATGCGATCGCCCGGCAGGCCGACCACGCGCTTGATGTAGTCCACTGAGGGGTCCTTGGGATAGCGAAACACCACCACGTCGCCTCGCTGGGGCTCGCTCACCGGAATGACCTTGGTGTTCAGCACCGGAAGCCGCAGGCCATAGGCGAACTTGTTCACCAGGATGAAGTCGCCGGTCAGCAGGGTGGGCATCATGGAACCGGAGGGAATGCGAAAGGGCTCGACGACGAAGGAGCGCAGCAGCAGGACGGCGAAGATCACCGGGAACAGGGAGCGCGCATATTCCACCACCACCGGCTCCTTGAGCACGGCGTCACGCGCCTCATCCACGGCGACTCCCGAATGACCCGCCGCCTGCGCCAGCTGTGTGGCGGCGGCGCGCCGTTTGGGCGCCCACAGGATGGCGTCCATGGCCCAGATGATGCCGGTGATGAAGGTGGCCGCGACCATGATGGCCGGAAAATCGAAATTCATTGTCTACTGACCCTGTATTGAAAAAAATGGAGTATCGTCCGACGCCTACTTGCCCACCTTGAGCACGGCGAGGAAGGCCTCCTGGGGGATCTCCACCGAACCCACCTGTTTCATGCGCTTCTTGCCGGCCTTCTGTTTCTCCAGCAGCTTTTTCTTGCGCGTGATATCGCCGCCGTAGCACTTGGCCGTGACATTCTTGCGCAGGGCCTTGACGTTGCTTCGGGCGATGATGTGCGCACCGATGGCGGCCTGGATGGCGACGTCGAACATCTGCCGCGGGATGATCTCGCGCATCTTCTCCACCAACTCGCGGCCGCGGTACTGGGCCTGGTCGCGGTGCACGATCAGCGACAGGGCATCCACCCGCTCACCGTTGATGAGGATATCCAGCTTCACCAGGTCGGCAGGCTGAAAACGCAGAAAATGGTAGTCCAGCGAGGCATAGCCGCGGCTCACCGACTTCAGGCGGTCGAAGAAGTCCAATACCACCTCGTTCATGGGCAGCTCGTATTCCAGCGACACCTGGTTGCCGGCATAGTGCATGCGTTTCTGCACACCACGCTTCTCGACACAGAGGCCGATGACGTTGCCGATGTACTCCTGCGGCACGAGGATGCTGGCATGGATGATGGGTTCGCGGAATTCCTCGATCTTGCTCGCCTCCGGCAGCTTCGCCGGGTTGTCCACCTGCAGCACCTCGCCGCCGGTGGTCACCACCTCATAGACCACCGTGGGTGCGGTGGTGATGAGATTTAGACCGTATTCGCGCTCCAATCGTTCCTGCACGATCTCCATGTGCAGCATGCCGAGGAAACCACAGCGGAAACCGAGGCCGAGGGCCGTGGAGGTCTCCGGCTCGTAGAACAGCGCGGCGTCGTTGAGGCGCAATTTGGACAGGGCATCGCGCAGGTCTTCGTAGTCCTCTGCGCTGATGGGAAAGAGGCCGGCAAAGACCTGCGGCTGTACCGGCTTGAAACCGGGCAGCGGCTCGGCCGCGGGGTTGTCGGCCATGGTCAGGGTGTCGCCCACCGGCGCGCCCTCGATCTCCTTGATGCCGGCGATGACATAGCCCACTTCGCCACAGGAGAGCTGTGGCTGGTCGAGGCGTTTGGGGGTGAAGATGCCGACGTGATCCACCAGATGACTCTGGCCGGTGGACATCACCTTCACCTTCTTGCCGGCGCGCAGGGTGCCCTGCTTGACCCGCACTAGGGAGACCACGCCGAGGTAGTTGTCGAACCAGGAGTCGATGATCAGCGCCTGCAGCGGTGCCTCGGGGTCGCCCTCGGGCGGCGGAATGCGCTCCACCAGCTGCTCGAGCAGGTCCTCGATACCGATGCCGGTCTTTGCGCTGACACGGATGGCGTCGTCGGCCTCGATACCGATGATGTCCTCGATCTCCTGAATCACCCGCTCCGGGTCGGCCGCCGGCAGGTCGATCTTGTTCAGTACCGGCACGACTTCCAGGCCCTGCTCGATGGCCGTGTAGCAATTGGCCACGCTCTGCGCCTCGACGCCCTGCGAGGCGTCCACCACTAACAGGGCACCCTCGCAGGCGGCCAGTGAACGCGACACCTCATAGGAGAAGTCCACGTGACCCGGCGTGTCGATGAAGTTCAGCTGATAGGTCTGACCGTCCTTCGCCTTGTAGCGCAGAGTGACGCTCTGCGCCTTGATGGTGATGCCGCGCTCGCGTTCCAGGTCCATGGAGTCCAGCACCTGCTCCGACATTTCACGATCCGCCAGGCCACCGCAAAACTGGATGAAGCGGTCGGCCAGGGTCGACTTGCCATGATCGATGTGGGCGATGATGGAGAAGTTTCGGATGTGCTGCATGTCGGACATGGATATTGCCGTCTGATTCGAGGAGGGAGTCCGCAATCGTGCGGCCGGGGCTTGGGGAGCAGGTAAACCGCGCCATTGTAGTTCATATCGCCCGGCGCCGAAATACGACGCCCGCCCGGCTTGCGCGGGGCGGGCGTCGTCTATGGGGCTTTGCGGACTACTTGTCTGCGTCGATCTTCAGGGCGAGAAACACCGGGCCTCCACGACGCTGCACCAACAGGGGTACCGACTTGCCGGCGGGCAGCTTGTCCACCAACTCGCGGAACTGCTCGGCACTGGTGACCTCGACGTTGTTCAGCATGAGGATGACGTCACCCCGACGCACACCCGCCTTGCGCGCGGGACCGGCCAGTACCTGGGTCACCAGCACGCCCTTGTCTTCGATCCCCAGGCGCTCGCGCTGTTCCGGGGTCAGGTCACTGACGGTGATCTTGATGCGCCCGGCCTTGGCCGGCTTGGGCCCTTCGCCACCGAGGGCGACCTCGTCTTCCGGCAATTCGCCGAGGGTCACATACAGGCGTTTGTTCTTGCCGTTACGCAGGATCTCCACCGGCACCTTCTTGCCCACCGGGGTCACGCCCACCAGGGGCGGCAGATCGGAGGAGAGCACCACCGGCTTGCCATTGAAGCGGACGATGATATCGCCCACCTTGAGGCCCGCCTTCTCCGCCGGGCTGTCCGGGACCACCTTGGCCACGAGGGCGCCGCGCGGCTTGTCCATGCCAAAGGACTCGGCCAGGTCGCGGTTGACGTCCTGGATCAACACGCCCAGCCAGCCGCGGGCCACGTGGCCACTCTCCTTGAGCTGTTCGGCGACGTTCATGGCCATGTTGATGGGGATGGCGAAGGACAGCCCCATGAAACCACCGGTACGGCTGTAGATCTGCGAATTGATGCCGACCACCTCCCCGTCCAGGTCGAACAGCGGACCACCGGAATTACCCGGATTGATGGCGACATCGGTCTGGATGAAGGGCACGTAATTCTCGCGCGGCAGGGCACGGCCCTTGGCGCTGACGATACCCTGCGTGGCCGAGTGATCGAAGCCGAAGGGGGTGCCGATGGCCAACACCCACTCACCCACCTTGAGGTCGTCGGAGTCACCGATCTTCACCACCGGGAGGTCTTCTGCGTCGATCTTGAGCAGGGCGATGTCGCTGCGCTCGTCGCTGCCGATGAGTTTGGCCTCCAGTTCGCGGCGGTCGCTCAGACGCACCAGGATCTCGGTGGCATCCTTGATCACGTGATGGTTGGTCATCACATAACCATCGGAGGAGATGATGAAGCCGGAACCCAGGGACTTGGCATCGAACTGCTCCTCTTCGCCGCCCGGCGCACCCGGTCCACCTTCCCCGAAGAAGTGACGAAAGAGGTCACCGAAGGGCCCTTCGGGAATGCCTTCGGGCATGCCGTGGGGGAGCCCCGGCCGTTTCTGTCGCGTGATCTTCTGCGTCGTGCTGATGTTCACCACGGCAGCGCCGTTCTCCTCCACCAGCTGGGTGAAGTCGGGCAGACCGGCACGTGCTTGGGCCACGCCCGTCGTCACCAGCAGGGCCAGGGTCATGAACCACGAATACCGCCACAGGGATTGCCTTACAGACATGCTTGCTCCTCGTCGTTGAGTCGGGAAAGTAGGTGTTTCGGTTGTCAATGAAAGAGCCCCACGGTGGGGGTCGTGTTGGCGAGGATCACCGGTTGCAGGCGTGCCTCACCGCCGGCGAAACGGCGCGCCCAAAAGAAACCCACCAGCAGGCCGAGCAGGCTGAAGAGGATACTCAGTCCCTCCCCACCACCTAGCAGGAGTTGTTCCGCCAGGGCCTTGCCCAGCAGACCAAAGAGAAAGAACGACAACAATGGCAGCAGATAGATGACCAGAGATCCGCGCACCAGCACCGACTCCTCGATGCCGATGGTGACCTCGTCACCCACTTGCACGGGGGTCTGCTGGGGATTGCGCGCGCGCACCCGGGCACGCTTCTGACCCACGACCTTGCCGATCACCGCGGTGCCACAACCCTTGTTGGCGGCACACTGACCACAGGCACTCTTGCGCTGGGTCTCGACCCAGACCTCGTCGCCCTGGCAGGCGATGACGCGTGCCGATTCCTCAATCATCGTCATCCACCCGTGCCACCGAGGTGGCAATGAGCTTCACCGTGGCCGCCGGCACTTCGCCCACCACCACCACCTGGTGGCCAGCCACACTGGCACTGAAAACATTCACCGCGCCCCGCTTGTAGGGACCGACAAAGGCGTGCTGCCCCTCACCCAGGCGCTCCATGTAGACAGAGACACTGGCCAGGCCATCGCTGACCACGAAGTGGTCGGCCAACTGCTCACTGTCCGGCAGGGGATGGCGGGTATAGGAGGTGATACGGAAACCGGGGGGCAAGTGGCCGATGCGCCAGCCCGAACGATCGGCATCTTCCTCGAAGCCGGCGACGTCGTCCTCGTACCAGGTGAAATCCTTGCCGTCGGTGCTCGCCTGGAGCATCTCCGCCGGCACGCGGTCGACGATGGAGAGATCGGCGAACATCATCTCCTCCAGCACCTTCGCGTCTTCGCTCAGCAGCTGTGACTTGAGCAGCAGGGCGCTGTCATCGTCCAGCCAGACGCGGTAGCCGTAGCGGAAACCATCGGTGGGTCGGATACGGATTATCTGTGCCTCGAAACCGGCGATGCGGTCCTTCCCTTCGCGTTCGAAGCGATAGAAGTCCTGCAACAGGGCAAAGTCGTTGGCGATGAGTTTGGACAACCAGCTATTGCCATTGTGACGCTGGCTCACGGTCACCGAGCGGCTGTCGGGCAGGTAACAGACGACGCGGTCACCCTGGCGGATGACCTCACGCGGTGAGCCGTTGAGGTTCACGATGCGCTCATGTTCACCATCGGCCATACGTTGATGGGCGAGACGCATGGACTGCACGTCACCGCCCTGCATGAACACCATGGTGCCGTAATAATTCAGGTTCTGCAGGGCCTGTTGCATGCGGCCCAGGTCTTCGATGACCCCGTCACTGGCGAATACCTGCAGGGGTAAACAAAGGCAGAGGAAGATGAACGCCCGCTTCACCGCTGGACCGGCCGCTGCAGGACGACGCCAGGCTGGGCCACGAGCCGTGCATAGGGCATGGCACCCTGCAGCGTGGCTCGGGAGACCTGCTGGCTATGGTTGATGAGGTACTTCTGCAGCCGCGGGTCGATGCGCTGCAGGTCGATGGGCGGATGGCCCTGGTTGCGCCGGGCGCTGCTGCTGCCCACCGAGGCCAGGGTGACGCCGGACATGGGCGGCTGAGGCAGACGGGCCAGGGTGTTGCTCGGCATCGGCGTGCTGTCGACACTCGCGACGACCGGGGCACCACTGGGCGGGTTGTCATGGAAGACCTGCACACCGAGCACCGCCAACATGGCCACGGAGGCCGCCACGGCCATCCCGGTGAAGCGTTTGCCCATGCCGGCGACGGCGGCGGGTCGCTGGGCCTCGGCGGGCGCCTCCGCCTCACGCCGCGGTGGGGGCGGCGCGAGGATGGTCGGCTCTTGCTCGATGGCCGCCATTACGCGGGCGGCAAAATGGGGATCGATTCGTTCCGGCAGGGTGTGGTGCAAGGCATCGCTGGCCAGATGATAACGGCCCCAGCGTGCGCGCTGTTCGCCGTCTTTGAGCAGGGCCTCGATGGCGAGGCGCCGGTCGTTTTCGTCAAGTTCGTCGTCCATCAGGGACGAGAGGCGTTCGTCGGAGAGATTGGTCATGCGTCACCACCTACCTTGTTGTTCAGCGCCTTCAGCGGTTTTCCACCAGGGGCTTGAGTTTTTTGTCGATGGCCTCGCGGGCACGGAAGATCCGTGACCTCACGGTGCCCACGGGGCATTCCATGGCCTGGGCAATCTCTTCATAGCTCAGGCCTTCGATTTCTCGCAGGGTAATCGCCGTGCGCAGATCCTCCGGCAGATTTTCGATGGCGGAGTAGATCGTCGACTCCACCTCGTCCCGCAAAAGCATCCTTTCCGGGGTTGCCTGCTCCTTCAGACCAGTGGCCCCTTCGTATTGTTCCGCCTCCGAGGCGTCGATATCCACGCTGGGCATACGCCGCCCACGGGCCACCAGATAGTTCTTCGCCGTATTGATGGCAATGCGGTACATCCAGGTATAGAAGGCACTGTCGCCACGGAAACGCGGCAAGGCACGATAGGCCTTGATGAAGGCCTCCTGTGCCACGTCTTGGACTTCGCTGTGATCACGGATGTAACGCGAGATGACGTTCATGACCTTGTTCTGGTACTTCAGTACCAGCAGGTCGAAGGCCGCCTTGTCCCCACGTTGAACGCGCTCGACCAGCGCTTGATCCACGTTCTGTTCGCCCATGCGGGCCAACCCCTTTGTTATCGTTGATTTGGTAGACAGGCAGGCCATGGCACATCGATAGACCCTGCCTGGTGAGGTTAGTTCGTCCTCGACGGCGAAAAATGCCTCTCTCACCACCTGTCCGGGCAATCGACGCATAATACGCCAAAATGGCCGCGGACTCGTCGTCTTTCGCTGACCGATGCGTGCCATCGGGTCGTTCTCGCCGGTATCGAGCCGCCAGACACCCGCAGAGAGCAATTAAGGCGGATGGAGCAACGGCCATGGCCGATATCCGCTCGACCACCGATCGCCAAGCCCGCAAGCCGTAGTACATATGGGCGATCTTGGGCGAATCGAGTAAGCTCTTGCCATGAGTCAGCATTTTACCCACGACGTCCTGATCGTCGGCAGCGGTGCCGCGGGTCTCAGCCTGGCACTCCGTCTCGATCCCCACCTGCGCGTCGCCGTCCTCGCCAAATCCGCCCTCTCCGAAGGCAGCACCCGGTACGCCCAGGGCGGTATCTCCGCCGTGCTCGACCCCGGCGACTCCCTCGAAGAACACATCCGCGACACCCTCGAGGCCGGCGCCGGCCTGTGTCGTCCGGAGGCGGTGCGTTTCGCCGTCGAGCGGGGACCGGCACAGATCCGCTGGCTGCAGTCCCTCGGCATGCAGTTCACACCGCGCGAGGGGCACGAGGACGAATGCCACCTGACCCGCGAGGGCGGCCACAGCCACCGCCGGGTGGCCCACGCCACCGATGCCACCGGCCGCGCCCTGGAGGAAACCCTGATCCACGCCGTGCAGGCGCGCGACAACATCAGCGTCTTCGAAAACCACATCGCCGTGGACCTGCTCACCGCCGCCAAGCTGAATCGATCACCACAACGCATCCTCGGCGCCTACGTCCTCGACCGCGGCAGCGATCGGGTGCAGGTCTTCCACGCCCGCAGCGTGGTGCTGGCCACCGGCGGTGCGAACAAGGTCTACCTCTATACCAGCAACCCCGATGTCTCCACCGGCGATGGCATCGCCATGGCCTGGCGCGCCGGTTGCCGCACCGCCAACATGGAGTTCATCCAGTTCCACCCCACCTGTCTGTATCACCCCAAGGCCAAGTCGTTCCTGCTCTCCGAGGCCCTGCGGGGCGAGGGTGCCAAGCTGTTGTTGCCCGACGGCACACCCTTCATGCACCGCTTCGACCCCCGCGGGGAACTGGCCCCCCGCGACATCGTCGCCCGAGCCATCGACCACGAGATGAAGCGCCTCGGCGCCGACCATCTCTACCTCGACATCAGCTTCAAGCCGGCCGAATTCATCAAGCGGCACTTCCCCAACATCTATGAACGCTGCCTCTCCTTCGGCTTCGACATGACCCGGGAGCCCCTGCCCATCGTGCCCGCCGCCCACTACACCTGCGGCGGCGTGAACACGGACCTGCGGGGTCGCACCGATATCGAGGGACTGTACGCCGTGGGCGAGACCGCCTGCACCGGCCTGCACGGCGCCAACCGGTTGGCCAGCAACTCCCTGCTGGAGTGCCTGGTGTTCGGCGAGGCGGCGGCGCAGGACATCAGCCAGCGCTGGCGCCAGTGGCCCGTCGCCGAGCAACTGCCCGACTGGGACGAGAGCCGCGTCACCGATTCCGACGAACAAGTGGTGGTCTCACACAACTGGGACGAACTGCGCCGCTTCATGTGGGACTATGTGGGCATCGTCCGCACCACCAAGCGCCTGCAACGTGCCAAACGCCGGGTCGATCTCCTCAGCCACGAGATCGACGAGTACTACAGCAACTTCCGCATCGGCAACGACCTCATCGAGCTTCGCAACCTGGTGCAGGCCGCCGACCTCATCGTCCGCTCCGCCCTGCAGCGCAAAGAGAGCCGCGGCCTGCACTACACCCTCGACTACCCCAAGACCGACGACAGCCAGCCACCGCGCGAGACCCTCCTCACGCCCCCCAACTATGTGCCGCCCGCCAGCCAGGACGACGCGCCCGTCGGCACATCCACGGACAAGAAGCGCGACACCATCGCCTGAGCGTCCACACGTCTTTCTCTGACCGCCGAGCACGGAGCGACGCTCAATCCACCTCCCCCGCGGCGATCCCCTCCACCCGCAGGCGCACCCGCAAGCGACGGAAGACCTCCGCCTCCAGACTGTCCGCAGGCAGGACCACGGCGCGAGCGAGACGGCGCCCGGCCGGCTGCAGCCGCAGCACCACCAGCAGGGGATGGACGACGGTGGGCGCCACGGCGTGGGCGTGGACTACCTCACCACTGCGTCCTTCCAGGCGCCATTCGTTGCCGGCCTGCCAGGTGAGTCGTCGCAGGGTGGGCTGGCTGGCGAGGGACCGCCAGCCGGTGGCGAGCAGGACGGCGGCGAGGAGCAGGCGGAGGGGCCAGGGCCAGGCATCGAGGGCGAGGAGCACACCCGCCGCGCCGAGGTGGGCAACGGCCTGCGACAGGCGCAGCGCGCGCGAGGGACGCGGCTCAAGGACGAGCGGCGTGGCGTATGCGCGCGACAATGTCGGCGAGTTCCGGCTCGGGGTGTGGGCAGCGGCCCATGAGGTACTCCAGCAACCGGTTGTCGGCGGTGCAGAGCAGGCGCTCGAAGGCCGCGCATTGCGGCTCATCGAGCTGTGCATAGCCGCGCGCCAGAAAGGCCTTCAGCAATTCATCCAGTTCGCGCATACCACGGCGACACTGCCAGCGCAGGCGGGGGGCGGCCTCGGCCATGGGTCACACCAGATGTTTGAGCATCAGCTGCTTGATCTTGCCGATGGCGCGCGTGGGATTGAGCCCCTTGGGGCAGACGTCGGTGCAGTTCATGATGCTGTGGCAGCGGAACAGGCGGTACGGCCCCTCCAACTCGGCGAGGCGCTCGGCGGTGGCCTGGTCACGGCTGTCGGCGAGGAAGCGCCAGGCCTGCAGCAGGGCCGCCGGGCCCCGAAACTTGTCTGGATTCCACCAGAAGGAGGGACAGGCGGTGGAGCAACAGCCACACAGGATGCATTCGTAGAGGCCATCGAGGCGCGCACGCTCGGCCGGCGTCTGCCGGTACTCGGTCTCCGGCGCCGGATCGTGCACCGTCAGCCACGGCTTCACGGCGCGGTACTGGTGATAGAACTGGCTCATGTCCACCACCAGGTCGCGGATCACCGGCTGGCCCGGCAACGGCCGGATCGTTACCGGCTGCGCGAGTTCGGCGAGACTGGTGACGCAGGCCAGGCCGTTGCGGCCGTTGATGTTCAGCGCATCGGAGCCGCACACCCCCTCGCCGCAGGAACGGCGAAAGCTCAGGCTGGGGTCCAGTTCGGCCTTGATGCGCAGCAGGGCATCGAGCAGCTTGGCCCCTGCGTCGAAGCCGTCCAGCTCATACGCCTGCATACGCGGCTCGCGGCCATCGTCCGGGTCGTATCGGTAGATCAGGAATTGCATGAAGCGGTCACTCCCATCGGGTTCAATACACCCGCGGCTTGGGCGGAAAGCTGTCCACCGTGAGTGGCTTGGTCCGCACCGGTTTGTATTCGACCCGCCCGTCGGCGAAATAGAGACTGTGCTTGAGCCAGCGGAGGTCGTCGCGCTCGGGGTAGTCGATGCGCGAATGGGCGCCGCGACTCTCCTCCCGCAGCAGGGCGCTGGCCACCGTCGCCAGGCCGAGGGCCATGAGATTCTCCAGTTCCAGGGCCTCGATGCGCGCCGTGTTGAAGACTCGGCTGCGGTCCGCCAGGCGGGCATCGGGCAGGCGTGCCGCGAGGGCCTGCACCTTGGCCAGACCCTCGGCCATGGTGGCCTGATCACGGAATACGCCGCAATAGGCCTCCATCACCCGCTGCAGTTCTTCGCGCAACTGGTCGACGGACTCGCCGTCGCCGCCCTCCTCCCAGCGCGCCAACCGCGCCAGGGCCTGCTCCACACTGGCCTCGTCCAGGGGGCGGTGATAGCGATTCTCGGCGAGGAAATCGATGATGTGATTGCCGGCGGCACGGCCGAAGACGACGATGTCCAGCAGGGAATTGCCCCCCAGACGGTTGGCGCCGTGCACCGAGACACAGGCGCATTCGCCCACGGCATAGAGCCCGGGAATGGGTTCTTCGGCACCGGCGCCGTGTGGCACCACCACCTGGCCGTGCCGGTTGGTGGGGATCCCGCCCATGGTGTAGTGGGCGGTGGGGAACACCGGGATGGGGGCCTTTGCGGGATCGATGCCGAGGAAGGTCAGGCACATGTCACGGATCCCCGGCAGGCGCTGGCGGATGATCTCGTCGCCCAGGTGGTCCAGCTTGAGCAGCACGTGGTCTCCCTGCGGGCCGCAGCCGCGCCCCTCGCGCACCTCGCTGGCGATGGCACGGCTGACCACATCGCGGCTGGCGAGATCCTTGGCGTGCGGGGCGTAGCGCGTCATGAAACGCTCGCCGTCCTTGTTCAGCAGATAGCCGCCCTCGCCGCGCACCCCCTCGGTGATCAGCATGCCCTTGCCCGCGATGCCGGTGGGGTGGAATTGGAAGAACTCCATGTCCTGCACCGGGATACCGGCGCGCAGGGCCATGGCGATACCATCGCCGGTATTGATGAGGGCGTTGGTATTGGTGCGGAACAGCTGGCCCACACCGCCGGTGGCCAGCAGGGTGGTCTTGGCCTCGATCAAGAGGGGTTCGCCGGTCTCGATCTCCAGCACCACGGCGCCGAGGATGTAACCCTCGGCATCTCGCACCAGGTCGATGGCGAAGTATTCGTCGAAGAAATGAGTGCGCGAGCGGATATTCCGCTGATACAGGGTGTGCAGGATGGCGTGGCCGGTGCGGTCCGCCGCCGCACAGGTCCGTGCGGCCTGTTCGCCGCCGAAGTCCTGGCTCTGGCCGCCGAAGGGGCGCTGGTAGATGCGGCCATCGTCGAGGCGCGAAAAGGGTACTCCGGCGTGCTCCAGCTCGATGACCAGGTGCGAGGCGGCACGGCACATGTATTCGATGGCATCCTGGTCGCCCAGGTAGTCGCTGCCCTTCACCGTATCGTACATGTGCCAGTGCCAGTTGTCCGGCGTCACATTGGCCAGGGCGGCGTTCATGCCGCCCTGCGCCGCCACGGTGTGCGAACGGGTGGGGAAGACCTTGGAGACCACCGCCACCTTGGCGTCGGCCTGGGCCAGCTGCAGGGCCGAACGCAGACCGCCACCACCGGCACCGATCACCAGGGCATCGAACTTGCGCCGCGCGATCTTCATGCGCCCACCTGCAGCAGGCCGCGCAGGCCGAGGCCCAGACTGATGAGGAAGGCCAGACCGAAGAGGCTGAGCAGGGCGAAGCGCCACCCCACGGGTTTCACGTAGTCCATCAGGATGTCACGCGTGCCCACCCAGGCATGGCCCAACAGGGCGACGAGGAACAGCAGGCTGGCGGCATTGACCAGTGGCTGCGCGAACCAGGCCTGCCAGTGATGGAAGTCGGCCACACCCCCCACCCAGACCACAACGCTGAAGAGCAGATAGGCGGCCAGATAGACCGCGCTCAGACGCTGCAGCAGCCAGGGACGCAGACCGCTGGCGGCACGCCAGCTCACAGCCAGACCCCGGCCAGGCCGATGCTCAGGATCAAGGCCCCCAGCAGCACGCCCAGGGCACTGCGGCGGGCCACGGTACGGCTCACCCCCAGATCGAGGTCGAGACACAGAAAGCGCAGGCCGGCCAGCAGATGGTGCAACAGCCCCCAGCCGAGCAACAGGCCCAGCAGCCGCAAGGGCGGGCTGGCGAGGATCTCCACGGCCTGCTGGAAACCGGCCGCGTCGCGCAGGGAGAGGGCAAACAGGGCGACGGCGAAGGGAGCCGCCAGCACCAGCAGAAGACCACTGAGGCGATGCAGAATGGAGACCACGGCCGTCACCGGCTGACGGATGCGTCGCAGGTCGAGGAACACGGGTCGTTGCAGGGACGGATGCATGTTGGTTACCTTGGCACGGTAGCGCAGATGGGTAAACGGGCGGCCCCGGTCTGCCCAGCGGTTGCTGGACGGTTCGCCTGCCGCCCAACAGCGCGGCAGACGTAGTAAGATCACGACCACGGTCGATGGATGCCCGAGCGGCACAACGGTGACACGCGCCACCCGCCATCGACGATAGCCGCTATCATCGTTCGACAGCCAACCCAAGGTCAAACCCGCCACTATGAATGCCGACTGGAAAGAATTCCTCACCGCCCAAGGCGCCCGTCTCGACGACGGCGTCCACTTCAGTGACCCACGGACAGAGAAGCGCGCCGCCCTCGACGGCACGGTCCTCTGCGACCTCTCCCACTATGGACTGATCCGGGCACGTGGCCCGGAGGCGGAGAGCTTCCTGCTCAACCAATTCTGCAACGACGTGCGAGAGGTCAGCACGACGCACAGCCAGCTCAATGGCTACTGCACCCCCAAGGGCCGTCTGCTGACCATCTTCCGCCTGTTCCGCGACGGCGACGATTTTCTCCTGCGCCTGCCGCAGGAGATCCTCGAGCCGGTGCTCAAGCGCCTGCGCATGTTCATCCTGCGCACCCAAGTCAGCCTGGAGGAGGAGACCGCCTGGGGCAGCCTGGGCCTGTCCGGAGAGGGCCTGCTGCCGGCCCTGCGCGAGGCCCTCGGCGGCCTGCCCGAGGCGGTGGACGCCTGCCTGGCGCAGGCTGGCCTGGTCTGTGTGCGCGTCCCCGGCAGCGCCCCGCGTTTCGAGATCCACGGCGAGATCCCCGCGCTGAAGGACCTGTGGCTAGGTCTGGCCGAGCAGGCCACCCCCGCCGGCGAAGCGGCCTGGCGTCTGCTGGAGATCCGCGCCGGCCTGCCCGAGATCTACGCCGCGACGCAGGAGGCCTTCGTGCCACAGATGGTCAACCTGCAGGCCATCGGTGGCCTCAGCTTCAAGAAGGGTTGCTATCCCGGGCAGGAGATCGTTGCCCGCATGCACTATCTGGGCAAGCTCAAGCGGCGCATGTATCTGGCCCATTGCGACAGCGACACGGCACCGGCACCTGGCACTTCGATCCACACAGGAGACGCCGAGTCTGCGCAGAGCGTGGGCAAGGTAGTGCAGGCCGAGACCCTGCCCGAGGGAGGCACGGACCTCTTGGCCGTGATCGAGATCGCCCGAGCCGAAGCGGATCTGCACCTGGGCAGCGCCGACGGCCCGGCACTCAACCTGCGCGAGCTACCCTACCCCGTCGAGCTGCCGCAGTGAGGCCTGCCGGGCGATAGGAGTCAACCTTTCCCAGCGGCTGCCGATCATATCCGGGTCGGCAGTCAAACAGGGAAAGGAGCATGGACGTAGACGAATTCATCCAGGCGATCATCGGTGACCTGAGGGCCAACCGCCTAAAATTGCCCACGCTGCCGCAGGTGGCGGTGCGCATCAACGAGATCATCGACAGTCCCAACGCCTCCACCCGCCAGGTGGCCAAGGTGCTGGGAACGGACCCCGCCCTCTCCGCACGCCTGCTGCAGACCGCCAACAGCCCCCTGTTTCGCGGCAACCGCAGCGTGGACGATGTACATGCCGCGGTCACCCGCCTGGGCATGGTGCAGGTGCGCAACCTGGTCACCGCCTTTCTCGTCAGCCAATTGTTCCATAGCCGTTTTCCGGCCCTGCGCCAGCGGGTCGCCGTCTTGTGGTCACACAGCGTGCAGGTGGCCGCCATCAGTCATGTATTGGCCCTGAGATTCACCGACTTCAAGCCCGACGAGGCCATGCTGGCCGGCCTGATCCACGACATCGGCAAACTGCCCATCATCGCCAAGGCCGAGAAGCACCCCGAACTGGCCAACAACCCGGCCGCCATGGACCGATTGTGCAACCGCCTGCACGGCGCCCTGGGCAAGGTCATGGTCAAGGCTTGGCACTTTCCACCGGCCTTTACCGAAGTGGCCGGCGAGCACGACGATCTGCAACGCCACTCGAGCCAACTGGATCTGGCCGATATCGTCACGGTGGCCAATCTGCACAGCTATACCGGCAGGCATCAGGCACAAAACCCCCACCCAGATCCCGACTGGGGCAGCGTGCCCGCCTTCGCAAAACTGGGCATCGATCCCCTCGGCAGCATCGAGGCGCTGAAAGAGGCGCACGACGAGATCACCGAGATCCAGCGCCTGCTCACGGCTTAGACCGAGGCCCTCGGACGCCCGAGGCTACTCCTTGCGGCGCGGCCGCATGTGCGGGAACAACAGCACGTCGCGAATGGACGGGGCATCGGTGAACAGCATCACCAGGCGGTCGATGCCGATGCCCTCGCCGGCGGTGGGCGGCATGCCGTGTTCCAGGGCGACGATGTAGTCCTCGTCGAAGTGCATGGCCTCGGCGTCGCCGGCCTCCTTTTCCTCCACCTGCTTGCGGAAGCGCTCGGCCTGGTCCTCGGCGTCGTTGAGCTCGGAGAAGCCGTTGGCGATCTCGCGCCCGCCGACGAAGAATTCGAAGCGATCGGTGACGAAGGGATCCTCGTCGTTGCGCCGCGCCAGGGGCGAGACCTCGGTGGGGTAGGCGGTGATGAAGGTGGGGTCCTTGAGGCGGTGCTCGACGGTCTTCTCGAAGATCTCGATCTGCACCTTGCCCAGGCCGTAACTGTCCTTCAAGGGAATGCCCAGGCCCTCGGCCAACTGACGGGCGGCCTCCAGGGTCTGTAACTGCTCCGCCTTCAGGTTGGGGTTGAAGTGCAGGATGGACTCGAACACCGTCATGCGCGCGAAGGGCTTGCCGAAGTCGTA
>JANTGX010000012.1 GCA_024762755.1 Gammaproteobacteria bacterium | reverse complement strand
CTGCCTGATGGACGTCTCCGGCTCCATGGACGAGGCGCGCAAGGAGATGGCCAAGCGCTTCTTCATCCTGCTCTACCTGTTCCTGCAACGCAATTACGAGCGCATCCAGCTGGTCTTCATACGCCACCACACCATCGCCCGCGAGGTGGACGAGGAAGACTTCTTCTATTCCCGCGAGACGGGCGGCACCGTGGTCTCCAGCGCCCTCAAGCTGATGCGAGAGATCATCGACGATCGTTACCCCAGCTCGGAATGGAACATCTACGCCGCACAGGCCTCCGATGGCGACAACTGGCGCGAGGACTCGCCCCTGTGCCGCGACCTCCTCAGCCAGAAGATCATGCCCAGCCTGCAGTACTACGCCTACGTGGAGATCGACGCCGACCGCCACCAGAGCCTGTGGGATGAATACGAGAAGGTGAAGGCCACCTACGAGAATTTCGCCATGCAGAGCATCGGCGGGCCGGAAGACATCTATCCCGTGTTCCGCAAGCTGTTCAGCAAGAAAGAGGCCACATGAAAAGAAATCCCATTTCAGAAGACTCCGAATGGAGCTTCGAGCTGATCCAGCGCTACGACGAGGCCATCGGCGAGGTGGCCGCGGACTACGGGCTCGACACCTACCCCAACCAGATCGAGGTCATCAGCGCCGAACAGATGATGGACGCCTACTCCTCCGTCGGCATGCCCGTGGGCTATCACCACTGGTCCTTCGGCAAGCAGTTCCTCAACGTCGAGCAGAGCTACCGCCGCGGGCAGATGGGGCTGGCCTACGAAATCGTCATCAACGCCAACCCCTGCATCGCCTTCCTCATGGAAGAGAACACCATGACCATGCAGGCACTGGTGATCGCCCACGCCAGTTACGGGCACAACTCCTTCTTCAAGAACAACTACCTGTTCCAGACCTGGACCAACGCCGACGCCATCATCGACTACCTGCTGTTCGCGCGAAAATACATCGCCCACTGCGAACAGCGTTACGGCGAGGAGCGGGTCGAGCTGATGCTCGATTCCTGCCATGCCCTCATGAACTACGGCGTGGACCGCTACAAGCGCCCCTCGCGGCTCTCCGCCCAGCAGGAACGCGCGCGCCAGCAGGAACGCGAGGACTACCTGCAATCGCAGATCAACCACCTGTGGCGCACCCTGCCGCAGCAGGCGGAATCCGATCACGACCGGCAAGAGCCGCGCTTCCCGCCGGAGCCGCAGGAGAACCTGCTCTACTTCATCGAGAAGAACGCCCCCCTGCTGGAGCCCTGGCAGCGCGAGATCGTGCGCATCGTGCGCAAGATCGCCCAGTACTTCTACCCGCAGCGCCAGACCCAGGTGATGAACGAGGGCTGGGCCACCTTTTGGCACTACACCCTGCTCAACACCCTGTACGAAAAGGGCCGCCTGAACGACGGCTTCATGATCGAGTTCCTCCAGTCGCACACCAACGTGGTGGCCCAGCCCGGCTTCGACAGCCCCTATTACAGCGGCATCAATCCCTATGCCCTGGGCTTCGCCATGATGAGCGACATCCGCCGCATCTGCGAACGACCCACCGAGGAAGACCGTCGCTGGTTCCCGGAACTGGTGGACACGGACTGGGTCAAGAGCCTCGACTTCGCCATGCGCAACTTCAAGGACGAAAGCTTCATCGCCCAATACCTCTCGCCACGCCTGATCCGCGAGTTCAAGCTGTTCGCCGTGCTCGACGACGACAAGCGGCCGAAGCTCGAGATCAGCGCCATCCACGACGACGAGGGCTACCGCCACATCCGCCGCGCCCTGGCCAGCCATTACAACCTCAGCGCCCGCGAGCCGGACATCCAGGTCTACAACGTGGACCGGCGCGGCGACCGCTCGCTGACCCTGCGCCACAGCCAGCAGAACCGCCAGCAGCTCAACGACAACACCGACGAAGTGCTGCGCCACCTGGCTCGCCTGTGGGGCTTCACCGTGCGCCTGGAGGCGGTGGAAGAAGATGGCCACATCGAACTCGTCTACGATCAGCAGCCTTGTCGAATCTAACCATTTATTGCCCATCTTGACCGGCGAGGGCTGGCTGTCGGCATTCGCCGTGACGAGGGGTTGGCAAACTGACATGGGATCATCACTCAGTCTGTGTCGACATCTCCCTCTCCCTGCGGAGCAAGATCGTCTCCGCCAAACGGCCCCCACCGTTTCCCAAAGGCCCGACCGAAAACACGCCGCGACCGCGTCCTGATCCAGACACGGCCCAGGAGCGCGGGTGAGACCTGCCGGCGAGCACGTCGCGTTGCCGCCGGGCTACCTAGCCATCGTCGACACCGACTCGCCCACCTTAAAGTTCGTCCGCTTCGCGATGACCGCGGCAGGCGTCTCCCCTCACCTGGCGCGATGCCTGTATGCCGCGCCGACCCTGTGCCGCCACGAACACATGGATACCACTGCCGTGCAGGCCACGCAGCATGCAGGGGATGCCGGACTACCCGTCTGATGTCACTGACGCTGTCGAATCCTCGGTGGTGCTCTCTCTGCGTGCCATGGAGACCATCGACTGCGTGACCGCGCGCTGGCCCCACCTGTCCTATGAACTTCTCAAGGCCTACTCCCACCGCAACACCAACGAGTTGTCGGGCATTTCACGTATTGGCTATAGCATGTCCAGCAAGTCGCCGGCGTCCATCGAGCGGATTAGGAACAATAGGAACATAGTTATCGGGCGAGGAATGCAATACTATCGAAGGCCGGCCAAGGGAGAACTTGGGATGGACGCGCCGCCATCCGCTCACCAATCACCGGGGTCTTTTCGCGTCTCGCCGAGAGACAGACCGAGCCCCCAAAGACGACAGACTCCAGGAGGATCCGCCATGCTCAAACTCAACAGTCGCGGCGAGGCCGTACGTACCCTGCAAGAGAATCTCGCCCTGCTCGGCTATCGGCCTGGCCCCACCGATGGGGTGTTCGGCGAGAAGACCGAAGACGCGGTGATCCTGTTCCAGGAGGCCGAGGGACTGTATGCGGACGGCATCGCCGGTCCGCAGACCCTGCACGCACTGGACCAGGCCCTGCGCAATCACATCCTGGAGATGCGGGGCCTGGCCGAGGGCAGCAGCGACAGCTCACCGCAACGCCTGCCTTTCGTGCGGGTGCCTGCCGACCCCTATCGCGATGGCTATGACCGGTTCTTCCTGCGGGAAGACGTCGCCAGCGCCTATCTGCAAGTACGCGAACAGGTCGTAGAGGCCGGCGGGCGGCTGACCAGCTCCGGGGCGCGACGGGCATTGAGCGCACGTGTCAGCCCCAGCCGCAGCGCGACCTCCTTTCACTACACCGGCCGGGCCCTGGATCTACACGTGGGCAGCGGCATGGAGCGTCCGGCACGCGACCCCTTCGTCGTCACCCGCGACGATGACCGCTACTGGCGTGTCTATGCCCGCGCCCCCGGTGGTGAGGACATGGAACTGGAGGCCTTCACCTATGCCAACCGACGGCGGCCACGCCGTGCGCAAGGTAAATTCCTCGATCTGACGGCCCTCTTCGAACAGGCCGGCTTCGCCCGCATTCGCGCGCGCAAGTCCTTCTTCGATGGCGGCACCTGGTTGGGTGCCGAGTGGTGGCACTTTCAATACGAAGACGGACTGGTCCCCGAGGTCACCACCTTCGGCGACGAGCTCTTGCGGGTCTACGACCGGGACACCCTGGAAGGCACTCCGCCGTGGCGCTTCCGCGATCGGGTGTTCAAGGTCAATTGGGGTTAATGCTCCAGGCGGATCGGGTCTAACGCCCTTCCGGTGGCAGCTTCTTCTCGCCCGTGACCATGGCCCGCGCCAGGTTCTGCCCTTCGAGCCGACTGGAGACGATGACACCAAGGATATGCAGAATGACCAGGCTCAAGGTGATGTTTCCCATGACTTCGTGCACCTCGGCCCAAAACTCGTCCTTCTTCTTTTTCTTGCCGTCCTCGCCCACCTCGTCGTCATCATCGTGATCCGCGTATGCCGGGGAAACGAGAGAGAACTCGTTGCTCGCCAAGGGGCCATGGCCTTCGGCGGCATAGGCCTTGAGCCCGGAAAAGGTGGTCAACGAGAGGCTGAGGAGCAAGGCGAGAATCATGGCGCCGCCAGCCGGGTTGTGACCGAGGTAATGCGGAGGGTTGCCGGCCTTGAGGCGCTTTAGGTAGTCGATAACCGCTGCCGGAGGGCGCACGAAATCGCTGAATCGGGCATGCTGCGGACCAACGAAGCCCCAGACGATGCGAAACACCAACAAGGCGATGATGGTGTATCCGCTGTAGACATGGACCGTCTCGATCTCGTCGCCCGTGAGATAGGACAGGGTGAAGAAAAATACCAGGGACCAGTGAAAGATCCGTACGCCCCGATCCCATACCTGGATGGTGTCTGTGGTCATAGCCTGTCTCCTGTTTCTATGTTCATGCAGTACAGCCTAATCGACGAGGCTTAAAACAACATTAATTATCGCCAAACTGCACGCAATCAGGTGCACGGACTGGGTCGGTCAGTTCACTGCTTGCGCGACGACTGCTCCTGCCCAGCGCTCTCCCAGCGGAACGGCAGAAAATTTTCGATTGTCTCGCAGAGACAAAAAGGCCCGCGGCTTAGATGCGCGCGGGCCGGATGCAGTCCACTGCAATGGAACGGAGCTCGCTCTATTCGCGAACCTCTTTCTCCATCTGCTCCAGGCTGGTGTGGCGCACGTCCTTGCCCTTCACCAGATAGATGACGTACTCGCAGATATTGCAGGCATGGTCGCCAATACGCTCCAGGGCGCGGGCAGACCACATGATGTCGAGGGTCCGGCGGACGTTGCGCGGATCCTCCATCATGAAGGTGATCATCTGCCGCATGATGGCATCGTATTCACTGTCCACCTTCGCATCCTGCTGGGCCACCGAGACCGCGGCCTCGGCATCCATGCGGGCAAAGGCGTCCAGCGCGCCGTGCAGCATCGTGCGTACCCGCTCCCCCATGTTGGCGAGTTCGGTGTATTGGCTCTTGGGGCGCTCCATCTCGGCCAAGTGGATCGCCATACGCCCGATACGCTCCGCCTGGTCGCCGATGCGTTCGAGATCGGTAATGGTCTTGATCACGGCGATCAACAGGCGCAGATCCCCGGCGGCCGGCTGTCGGCGTGCGAGGATCTGTACCGACTCTTCATCGATGGCCACTTCCATGGCATTGACCTGATAGTCACGACTGATCACCAGCTCCGCCTGCTCCACATTGCCCGTGACCAGGGACTCCATGGAGTACACGACCTGCTCTTCCACCAGGCCGCCCATGGCGAGGACCTTGTTGCGAACGTCCTCCAGTTCTTCGTTGAACTGGTGAGAGATATGCTGACTGATGCTGTTTTTTTCCATGGTCTACTCGCTTAGCCGTAACGTCCTGTTATGTAGTCTTCGGTCTGCTTTTCACGCGGGTTGGTGAACAGTCTGTTGGTGTCATCGTATTCGATCAACTTGCCCAGATACATGAAGGCCGTGTAATCGGAGACGCGAGCCGCCTGCTGCATATTATGGGTAACGATGACGATGGTGTATTTGTCTTTGAGTTCGCTGATCAGTTCCTCGATCTTCAGGGTCGATATGGGATCGAGGGCCGAGGCCGGTTCGTCCAATAGCAACACCTCGGGTTCGATGGCGATGGCACGTGCTATCACCAGACGCTGTTGCTGGCCACCCGAGAGGCCGAGGGCGCTCTCCTGCAATCTGTCTTTTACTTCGTCCCACAGGGCGGCGCCCTTTAATGCCTTCTCCACCACCTGGTCGATGCGGTGGCGATCACGCACGCCCTGCAGGCGAAGGCCATAGGCCACGTTCTCATAGATGGACTTGGGGAAGGGATTGGGTTTCTGGAATACCATGCCGACCCGGCGCCGCAGATCGGCCACATTGACCGACTTGTCATAGATGTCGTGGCCGTCGAGCAGGACTTGACCATCGATGCGTGTGCCATCCACCAGATCGTTCATCCGATTGAGACAGCGTAGCAGAGTCGATTTGCCACAACCGCTGGGACCAATGAAGGCCGTCACCCGTTGCTTGGGAATCAGCATATTGATGCCATGCAGGGCCTGCTTCTGGCCATAGAAGAGATTGAGGTCTTTGACCTCCATGCTCGCCTCTTCGTCGGACAGCCTGCGCTGCGCGCGTGGCCGCGTGAGGCTCTCGATGTCGATGCCATGGGTGGCGGTTTCATTACTACTCATTGTTGTTCTCTCCCCTAGGCTCTCTAGCCTTCAAGGGCGCGGTATTTTTCGCGCAGACGATTGCGTATCACGATGGCCGCAAGGTTGAGGACCACGATCACCACCACCAACAGGAGGGCCGTAGCATACACCAGGGGACGGGCCGCCTCGACGTTGGGGCTCTGGAAGCCGACGTCGTAGATGTGGAAACCAAGGTGCATGAATTTTCTGTCCAGATGGACGAAGGGATAGTCGCCATCGATGGGCAGGGTCGGCGCCAGTTTGACCACGCCGACGAGCATCAAGGGTGCCACTTCGCCCGCGGCACGGGCGATGGCGAGGATCAGCCCGGTCATGATGGCCGGACTCGCCATGGGCAAGACGGTGCGCCAGAGGGTCTCGGCCTTGGTCGCGCCCAGGGCCAGGCTGCCTTCGCGGATGGCCTTGGGGATCCGCGACAAGCCCTCCTCGGTGGCCACGATCACCACCGGCAGGGTCAGCAGAGCCAGGGTCAGCGAGGCCCACATCAGGCCCGGCGTACCAAAGGTGGGCGCCGGCAGTGCCTCGGGGAAGAAGAGCTGGTCGATATTGCCACCGAGGAAATAGACGAAAAATCCCAGGCCAAAGACGCCATAGACGATGGACGGTACACCGGCCAGGTTGTTCACGGCGATGCGGATGAGCCGCGTCAGTGGTCCCTGGCGGGCGTATTCACGCAGATATACCGCCGCCACCACGCCAAAGGGGACCACCATGATGGACATGATGAGCACCATACTGACGGTGCCGAAGATGGCGGGAAAGACGCCACCCTCGGTGTTCGCCTCGCGCGGCTCGTCGCTGAGGAACTCCCACACCTTGGAGAAATAGAAGCCGATCTTGCCCAGTAGTGTCATGGCATTGGGTCGATAGGCACGCACCACCTTGGCCAGGGGGATGGTGATCTCCCGGCCGTCGGCGACGCGCAGGGTCATGCTGTCCCGGTTGATCTGGCCATAGAGCTCGGCGAGACGCCCCTGCAAGGCCTGATATTCCTCCTCCAGTGCCTTGCGCTGGCGATCGAGTTCGGCGTAGGCCGCGGGATCGGTGACGCTGGCCAGCTCGAGTCGGCGCTGTTTCAGGCGCAGACGCTCCAGGCCATAGTTGATGGAACCGATCTCCGACTTCTCCACGTGATGGATCTGGGCAAACAAGTCGGTGGCGCGCGCCAACAGTGGCTGCAGGGCCGACCATGCCTCTGGCCCGGCAGCCACCACACTGTCGCCCTGCTTCACGTTCTGCAGGAAGCCATAGAAGTTGCCCCACTCGCGCCGCTCCAGGGCGACGACCTCTTCGGGCGTACGACGATCGGCGATCTTGGGCTCCAGGACCCAACGGAAGTCCTGGCCAAACACGTCGCGGTTGCCCACCTTGAGCAGATAACGGGTGATCAGCCCCTCCCCCTCCACGGCGATGCCGGCGTCGCGCAGGCGCGCAGCGGGCACGGTCTCCTCATCGTGGATCTCGCCGATGAGCACCGGCGTGGCACCGGTGCGGTCGGTATAGGTGAATTCATAGATCTGGTGTGGCCAGAAGTGGCCGAGCCCCCGCACGGCGATGAGGACCAGCAGACCGAAGACCAGCACCAGGCTGATGCTCACCGCCGAGGCGGTGAACCAGATCCAGGGTTTGCCCGATTGAAACCAGTGTCTAATCATGGCGATCACAGTGAACTGTATTTGCGCCGCAGGCGCTGACGCACCAGTTCGGCCAAGGTATTGAAGACAAAGGTGAAGAGAAACAGCACCAGAGCGGCAAGGAACAGCACGCGATAGTGGGTGCTGGCGACCTCCGCCTCCGGCATCTCCACGGCGATATTGGCCGATAGGGTGCGCATACCCTGAAAGATGCTGAAGTCCATCACCGGCGTGTTGCCCGTCGCCATGAGCACGATCATGGTTTCGCCCACGGCCCGCCCAGCGCCGATCATCACCGCCGAGAAGATGCCCGGGCTGGCGGTGAGGATGATCACCCGTGTGAGTGTCTGCCAGGGGGTGGCGCCGAGGGCCAGGGAGCCGAAGGTCAGGTGCTTGGGCACGCTGAAGATGGCGTCTTCGGTGATGGAGAAGATGGTGGGAATCACGGCGAAGCCCATGGCCAGCCCCACCACGATGGAATTGCGCTGATCGAAATCAATGCCCATCTCATGGGTCAACCAGTGACGCATGTCACCCGCGAAGAAGGCCGTCTCCAGGGGCATGCTCAGGCTCATGGAGAGCCAGCCCAACAGCAGCACTACGGGCACCAGCAGCGCCGCGCTCCAGCCGTCGGGAACGCTGTGTCGAACGACGCGCGGGGCATGATTCCAGAGAAAGGCGAAGAGCAGGATACCCACGGGCATGATCAGTAGCATGCTGAAGATCCCCGGCAGATAGAGCTCGATCATGGGCGCCAGCCACAGGCCGGCGAGGAAACCCAGGATCACCGTCGGCAGGGCCTCCATGGTTTCGATGCTCGGCTTGACCATGGAGCGCAGAGAAGGCGACATGAAGTAGGCCGTGTAGACCGCCCCCAAGATGGCCAGGGGCACCGCCAGCAACATGGCGTAGAAGGCCGCCTTGATGGTGCCGAAGAGCAGCGGCGTGAGGCTCAGCTTGGGCTCGAAATCGTTGCTCGCCGAGGAAGACTGCCAAGCATAGGAGGGGGCGTCGTAACTTTCGTACCACACCTTGCCCCACAGAGAGGACCAGGAGATCTCCGGGTGCTCATTGTGGATGCGCCAGAAATGCAGCCGGCCGGACGTGTCTTCGGCCAACATGGCATTGGCCCGCGGGGCAATCGCCAGGGACGACAGGGCGTGATCGGAGAGCTGCAGACTCAGCAGAAGACGCTCGGCAGTGGTGTGGTAGATATCGACCCGGCCACTCTCGTCGGCAGCGAGAAAGCCCTTGCGACTGTATTCCGGGGCAATGGCGCGGATCGGCCGTTGCTGCTCGTCGAAGGAGCGAATCGCGCGCAGGCGCTTGTTGCCGCGCTCGTCGCGCACGCCGAACCATTGCACGATCCGGCCACTGCTGTCGCCCACCAGGAGCGAGATGTCCCCGGTCAGGAAGGTGAGGCTGGTAAGCCGGCGACGTGTCTCCGGGTCGATGACGTTGAGGCGCTGGAGGAGTTGCGGCTCCTCCTTGTCGGTGACGTCGTAGTGGATGAGGCTGCCATTGGCCGAGGCCAGATAGAGATTGCGCTGATCCTTGTCCAGGAGGAGGAAATCGACGGGGCCGCCATCGTGGGGGATCTCCACCTGACTGCGCTCGAGGGAGACCGCTTCCTCGTCGAACATATCGGCTTCCTTGGCGAAGTAGGTCAGCAGCAAACGGCCATCGGCCGTCACCGCCACCACCGTGGCCTCCTCCTCGCCATCCTGCACGGCGAGCTTGACCAGGGCCTGTCCCGCCTCGTCGATGGGCAGGGGCTCCTCGCCCAGGGGGTAGGTGATGACAGGCGTGATCACGCGCACATCGTTGGGATAGCTCTCCTTGTAGACGGGACGCACCACCACGGCACTGCCGTCGCTCAGGCCATAGCCGACACGGGCATCGAGCGGCTCGCCGATGGCGAAGCTGGTGATGCTCGTCGACGACGGCAGCGACAAGGCCTGGTCATCCACGAGCTGCCCGGTGGTGGTCTCGAAGAAGGTCGCCCGGCCATCGTCACTGAAACGCACACCAATCTCGGCCTGTTCCTCCATCGCCATGTGCAGGGTATGCCCCGCACCACCCGGACGGTCGAACTGTCCCACCTGTTCCGCCTCGGCGGGCTCGAAGAGGGGAAAGACCACCAGCAGGAGATAGAAGAAGATGAGGACGATGGCGATGATGACACTGATACCACCGATGGCCACGCCATGTTTCGCCATGACGTCCTTGAACATACGCCAACGCCGCCGGCGGCGATCGGTTGGCGTATTCTGGCTATCGAAAAGGGCTTCGGCTCGTTCAGACATGCGCGCTATGGTAGTGAAGGAATATGACAGAACTGTGACAATCCAGCGAAACATCCATGAATCAGGGGCTTATCTTCGAGCCCTCGATCCATCATGGCGTCGGACATGGCGCCCGCAGGGGGCATAGACCGCTCTTTACCCGCCGACATGGCCACCGCCCGCAGCTTGCAGACCCCGGCCCCGGCTGTCAATCGCGGCACCGGATATTTGCCGAAACAATAAAAAAGGGGGCCGCTTGGCCCCCTCCTTGTAGACCACCCACCGCCGGATGTGCGGTGGCTGATTGAGACACCTCGCCTATTGGATCTTGGCCAGGGCCTTCTTCGCCACCTTGGCCGGCAGCGGGATGTAACCGTCCTTGATCACCACCTGCTGGCCCACCTTGGACAGCACCATCTTGATGAACTCACGCTCCAGCGGCGGCAGCGGCTTGTTCGGGTGCTTGTTCACGTAGATGTAGAGGAAACGCGCCAGCGGGTACTTCTTGTTGATGGCGTTCTCCGGTGTCGCCTCGACGAAAGGCTGACCGGCCTTCTTGGCCAGGGGTACGGCACGCACGCCGGAGGTCTTGTAGCCGATGCCGGAATAGCCGATGCCGTTCAGGGAGCTGGAGACGGACTGCACCACGGAGGCGGAACCCGGCTGCTCGTTGACCGTGTCCTTGAAATCCCCCTTGCACAGGGCCTTCTTCTTGAAATAGCCATAGGTGCCGGACACCGAGTTACGGCCATAGAGCTGGATGGAGCGGTTTTTCCAGGCGCCGGTCAGGCCGAGCTGGCCCCATTTGGTGATGTCTTCCGGGTAGCCGCACTTGCGCGTCTTGGAGAACACCGCATCCACCTGGGGGATGGTCATGCCCTTGATGGGGTTGTCCTTGTGCACGTACACGGCGAGGGCATCGATGGCCACCGGGATGGCGGTGGGCTTGTAGCCGTAGCGCTTCTCGAAGGCCTGGATCTCCTTGGCCTTCATCTTACGGCTCATGGGCCCCAGATTGGAGGTACCCTCCGTGAGGGCCGGCGGTGCGGTCGAAGAACCGGCGGCCTGGATCTGGATGTTGACGTTGGGGTACTCGCGCTTGAATTCCTCGGCCCACAGGGTCATGAGATTGGCCAGGGTGTCGGAACCCACGCTGGAGAGGTTGCCGGAGACGCCACTGGCACGTTGGTAGTCGGGCAGGTTGGGATCGACGTGCTGGACCGCCATGGCGGTGCCGGTGAAGGTCAGGCCGGCCAGCAGGACCGGGGCGAGGGTCTTCAGATTCAACATGGTTTTCTCCGTCTTCGGTTGATAACAGGCCTCGAACAATTGCGCGAGAGTATGCGACGGTCGTGTGACAAAGACATGATGGTTATATGACACTTCTGTGACAATCCGCGACCGTGGCCAACCGCGTCACGATTCCAACGCCGCTTCCGCCGGCTGATGATCGATGATCAGGTCTGCGGGAAAGACCGCGCGAAAGCGGCTGCCCTCCCCCACCTGACTCTCGATCTCCAGCCGGGCGGCGTGACACTCCAGTCCGTGTTTGACGATGGCCAGGCCGAGGCCGGTCCCGCCGTGCTCGCGTGAGCGGCCGGGGTCGACGCGATAGAAGCGCTCCACCAAACGTGGCAAGTGCTGCGGGCTGATGCCGATGCCCGTGTCCTCCACCTCGAAATACGCCCCAGCCTCGTCACGAAACCAGCGAATCCGGATATGCCCACCCGGCGGCGTATAGCGCACGGCGTTGAACACCAGGTTGGAGAACACGCTGTAGAGCACCTTCTCCTCGCCCTTCAGCCACAGGTGGGAATCGCAGCTCAGCTCGATCTGGTGGCCGTCGCTGCCACTGATGGCGCGCGCCTCTTCGACCACGGACGCCAGGATGGCCGGCACGGCGACGGGGCTGCGGTGACCCTCGCGGTCATCGGCCTCCATGCGCGAGAGCATCAAGAGGTCCTCGACGATACGGATCATGCGCCGCGTCTGGTCCTGCATCTGAGCGATCCCCTTACCCCAGCGGGTGGCGCACGCGTCCTCGGCGTCCCCCATGTTCTCGAGATAGCCGGCGATCACCGTGAGGGGGGTGCGTAACTCGTGCGAGACATTGGCGACGAAGTCCTGCCGCACCCGCTCCAGGCGTTTGAGACGGGTGATGTCACGCACCAGGAGCAGACGCCGCTGTTTGCCGTAGGGCACCACGCGAATGGAGAACACCTGATCACCGCCCATGGGTGAAGGCATCTCCAACGGCTGGCGAAAGTCGTTGGCCTGCAGATATTGGACGAAACGCGGATGGCGGATCAGATTGTCGATGCGTTGTCCGACGTCCTGCTTGGGACGCAGGCCGAGATAGTCGCGTGCCGCCGTATTGAACCACTCGATACGATTGTCCGCGGTCAGCACCACGGTGGCATCGGGCATCGCCGAGGTGGACTCGTTGAAGCGGTTGAGCATGCGCGACAGCTTGCGCTTGCGGCGGCGATTGCGCTGTTGCAACTGATAGATGTGGTAGTAGACCTCGCCCCAGATACCACCGGCCTGCGGTGGGTGAAAGCGCTTGCGGTTTCGGTACCAGCGCTCCAGTCGATAGAGGTGATACAGGTGCCAGGCGAGCAGCGCGGAGACGGCGATGAGCAGGAAGAGCATGGTCTGTCCCACGAACACGCCCAGCAACAGGGCAGCGAAGAGTATCAGCCCTGTGCGCCATACCTCCGCGATCCAGGGATTATGCAAGGGCACCTCTGTGCATCTCTACGCGTGACAAGGCCTACTCCTGTTCCGAGAAGCGGTAACCGACGCCGCGCACGGTCTGGATCAGGCGGTCGCAGCCGAAGGGGGACAAGGCCTTGCGCAGGCGCCGTACGTGCACGTCCACGGTGCGGTCGTCGATGTAGACGTTGCTGCCCCAGACGCGATCGAGCAACTGGTCGCGACTGTAGACGCGGTCGGGATGGCGAATGAAAAAGCTCAATAGCTTGAACTCCGTCGGTCCGAGAGACACCTTGTTTTCACCGGCCATCACCCGGTGCGAGGCGCTGTCCAGGGTGAGGCCGCCGACCGTGACCACGGCCTCCTCCTCGTCCTGACCCGCGCGCCGCAGGATGGCCTTGATGCGCGCCACCAACTCGCGCGGCGAGAAGGGCTTGGTGATGTAGTCGTCGGCCCCCACGTCCAGACCCCGGATCTTGTCGTCCTCGGCATCGCGCGCGGTGAGCAGGATCACCGGCAGGTCGCGGGTCAGTTCCTCGCGGCGCAGCTGGCGGGCGAGGTCCAGACCGCTCTGCGTCCCCGGCAACATCCAGTCCAGCAGCACCAGGTCGGGGCGTCCCTCGGCCAGACGGGCGCGGGCCTCGCCCACGTCGCCGGCGGCCACCCATTGGTAGCCGGCCTGTTCCAGGGTCATACCGATCATATCCCGCACGGCGGGTTCGTCTTCCACTACCAAGATCATGCGCTGATTCATTCCCCGGTCATATTACGACGTTGCAGGGATTTAAGCGCAACTATATTACAACGGTATGACATCTGCGGTTACGCGCCGAGCCGTCATGAAACGGTCACAAAACCGTCTCAGATCACCCGCTCGTTGCCACCGTCGAGGGGTATCTGGGCACCGGTGGTACGCGAGAACAGTGGCCCCGCCAGGGCGCAGGTCATGGCCGCCACGTCCTGGGAGGTGATCTCCACCTTGAGCAGATTCTTGGTCTTGTATTCCTCCACGCTCAGGCCGTAGTGCTTGGCGCGTGCGGCGATCACCTCGTCGCTCCAGATGCCGGTATCGAACACCGCGTCCGGATGCAGGATGTTGACGCGGATACCCTGTGGCGCCAGCTCCAGGGCCGCCACCCGGCCCAGCTGGGTCAGACCGGCCTTGGCCACCGAGTAGGCGCTGGCCCCGGGGCCCGGCGCCGGCACGTTCTTCGAGGCCATCAACACCACCGCCGGTGCGTGGCCCAAGGCCAGGAAGGGGATGGCCGCCTGCAGCAGACGTTGGTGGCTGGTGAGGTTGAGCGCCAGGCTGGACTCCCACACCGCCGGGTCCATCTCCTCGATGCGCAGATTGGCCGGAAAGTTGCCGGCATTGCTCACCAGTACGTCCAGGCCACCGAAGCGGGAGACGGCCTCGGCCACCGCCTGCGCCGGGGCCTCTGGCTGGGTGAGGTCGCAGACGTGGCCGAGGTAGGCGGGGCCGGAGAGGATCTCCCGCACCGCCGGATTCCGATCCACCCCCACCACGGCGGCACCCTTGGCATGGAAGGCCTCGGCGCAGGCGCGGCCGATACCGCTGGCGGCTCCGGTGACCATCACCACCTGGCCGGCGAATTCGGCCGGCTTGCCGGCCTTGCGCAGTTTGGCCTGTTCCAGATCCCAATATTCGACGGCGAAGATGTCCGCCTCCGGCAGGGCCCGCCAGCCGCCCAGGGCCTCGGCGCGTTGGATGGCATCGCGGGTGTGGGCCGTGATGTCGGCGATGATGCCCGCCTCCTTGGCCGAGGCGCCGAAGGCCAGGGTGCCCTGGCCCGGCCACACCGCCCAGCGGGGGGCGGGATCGAGACAGGTGAGGCCTGCATGGGCATGACGCCGGAAATAGGCGCGATAGTCTTCGCCATACCGCGTCACGTCCGCCTCCACATCGCCGCCCACCACGAGAGGCACACGCTTGGTGCGAATCACGTGATCCGGCGTCAACGGCCCCCGGCAGGCGATATCCGCCACGTTCTCCAGGTTGGCGAAGCCCACCGCGCCGGGCGATCGATCCCACTGCACCACCACCGGCGCCCCGCGGGCACGGGAGACGGCGCGCCGCAGTCGGGCCAGGTTCGGCAGGTCGGGGTTGGCCGCCGCCGCCTCGGCCAGGCGAGGCCCGGCCTGGGCAATGGCCGCCTCGGCCTCGCTCACCAGGGCGATGGTGCGTTCGTAGCTCTCTCGGGCGTCGTCGGCGAAGGTGAACAGGCCGTGGTGCATGAGTACCATGCCCTCGAGGCGCGACCAGTCCAGGTCGCGTCCCAGGGCCCAAACCGTCTTGGCCAGATCGAAGCCCGGCATCACGTAGGGCACCACCAGCACCCGCTCGCCGTACAGGGCGCGGATGCGTGCCTCACCGTCGGGCGTGTTGCTCAGGGTCACCACGGCATCGGCGTGCGAGTGATCGACGAACTTGAAGGGGATGATGGCGTGCAGAATGGCCTCCACCGAAGGATTGGGCGCGTAGGGATCGGTCATGGCGGCGCGCTGGGCGCGCACCATCTCGGGGTCGGGGAGGTCCGGCAGCTCGGCCATGCGTTGCAACACCTCGAGCCGCACCGGGGCGAAGCCCGCGGCCTCGATGGTGGCCAGATCCCAGCCGCTGCCCTTGACGTAGAGTACCGCCTCGCGCTCTCCGAACAGGTTCGCCACCTCGGCCTTGACCGAGGTGTTGCCACCGCCGTGCAACACCAGCGAAGGCTCGCGGCCGAGCAGGCGGGAGGTATAGACACGCAGGGCGAGGGGGTCGTCCGCACAGGTGGCGGCTTCGGCGTCGTTCCAGAGACTTTGCATGGTGGGCTCCAAGGCGGTTGATGAGGCTGGCGTCGGCAAGCGGATTGGCGCGTATAATACGTCAAGACAGCCCACACATCGTTCACCCATCCAGTGCCGCGCCCCCATGACCCCCGACGCCTATTGTCAGGAGAAGGCCGCCAGCAGCGGCTCCAGCTTCTATTACAGCTTTCTCTTCCTGCCCCCCGAGCAGCGCCAGGCCATCACCGCCCTGTACGCCTTCTGCCGTGAGGTCGACGACGTGGTGGACGAATGCCGTGACGAGGCCGTGGCCCGTCAGACCCTCGACTGGTGGCGCGGCGAGATCGCCCGCACCTTCGCCGGCCAGGCCAGCCACCCGGTGGGCCAGGCCCTGCAGACCGCCCTCGCCCGCTACGACCTGCCGCAGGAGCACTTCCTCGAGATCATCGACGGCATGGCAATGGACCTCGGCCGGGTGCGCTACGCCAGCTTCCGCGAGCTGAACCTGTACTGCTACCGCGTGGCCGGTGTGGTCGGCCTACTCTCGGCGGAGATCTTCGGCTACGACGACCGCGCCAGCCTCAAGTATGCGCACAACCTGGGGCTGGCCTTCCAGCTCACCAACATCCTGCGCGACGTGGGAGAAGACGCCAGCCGCGGCCGCATCTACCTGCCGCTGGACGAGCTGGCCCGCTTCGGCGTCGAGGAACAGGATGTCCTGCAGGGACGCGCCAGCGAGCCCATGCGCCGGCTGCTGGAATTCCAGGCCCGGCGCGCCGACGACTACTACGACCGTGCCCTCGAACAGCTGCCCGAGGCCGACCGTCCGGCCCAGCGCAGCGGTCTGATCATGGCCACCATCTACCGCCGCCTGCTGCACGAGATCGCCCGCGAGCCACAGGCGGTACTCAGTCGGCGGGTCAGCCTCAGCCCCCTGCACAAGTTCTGGCTGGCCTGGCGCACGGCGCGCCGCGAGCGGCGCCGACAGCGTCGCCACCACGGCGCATGAAACCGGACGCACCGGTGGTGGTGGTCGGCGGCGGCTGGGCCGGACTGGCCGCCAGCGTGACCCTGGCCCGCCAGGGCATCCCCGTCCGCCTGCTCGAATCGGCCCGCCAGCTCGGCGGCCGCGCGCGCAGTGTGCAGATCGACGGGCAGACCCTGGACAATGGCCAACACCTGCTGCTCGGCGCCTACGAATCCACCCTCGACCTGCTGCGCCTGCTCGACGTGGCGGAAGACGCGGTGTTCCTGCGTCGGCCCCTGAACCTCAGCCTGCGCCATGCCGATGGCCACGCACTGCACCTGCGCACGGCCGCCCTGCCCGCCCCCCTGCACCTGGCCTGGGGCCTGCTCAACGCCCGCGGCTTGCGGCCGGCCGAGCGCTTCGCCGCGCTGCGCTTCAGCCACGCCCTGCAACGTCAGGACTTCAGCCTGGACGAGGACCAGAGCGTCGCCACACTGCTGCACCAACACCGCCAACCCCCAGCGCTGATCGAGGGCCTGTGGCAACCCCTCTGCCTGGGCGCCCTCAACACCCATCTGCACGAGGCCTCGGCGCAGATCTTCCTGCGCACCCTGGGAGAGAGTTTCAGATACAACCGGCGCGACTCGGACCTGCTGTTCACCCGCCGCCCGCTGGGCGAGATCCTGCCCACCCCGGCCATGGACTACATCGAACGCCATGGTGGACGGGTCCACCTGGGCCAACGCGTCAGCGGCCTGCAGCGGCGCGGCGGCCGCATCACCGGCGTCCTCACCAACCGCGGCCCGCAGGCCGCCAGCCAGGTGATCCTGGCCACGCCGCCTTCCGCCACCCTCGCCCTGCTGCAAACTCAGCCCGCCCTGCACGCCGAGGCGGGGCGCCTCGCCCAGCTGGCCCAATACCCCATCTGTACCATCTATCTGCGCTATCCCGCGCAGGTGCGCCTGCCCCAGCCCATGCTGGGCAGCCTGGGCAGCCTCGGCCAATGGGTGTTCGACCGCCGCCTGTACGGACAGCCCGGGCTCATGGCGGTGGTGATCAGCGGCGACGGCCCGCACATGGCGCTGGACAACGCGCAGCTCGCCACCCGGGTGAGCGGCGAGTTGGCGCGGCTGTTTCCGGCCTGGCCAGCGCCGCAGGCCCACCAGATCATCCGTGAGAAACGCGCTACCCTAGCCGCCCGGGTGGGCGTCAACGCCCTGCGCCCCAGCCACGCCACCGCCCTGGAGGGCCTCTGGCTGGCCGGCGACTACACCGACACCGGCCTGCCGGCCACCCTCGAAGGGGCCGTGCGCAGCGGCCTCGGCGCCGCCCAGGCGGTCGCCAGACGGCCATCAACTCCGACCCCAGGAAACCGCCCATGAACGACTATCAAGCCCCCGCAGACCTGTTGCACGAACGCGTGATATTGATCACCGGGGCCGCCGGCGCCGTGGGTAGCGCCGCGGCGCGCGCCTTTGCCGCCCATGGCGCCACGGTGGTGCTGCTGGACAACCGCCAGGTGAAGATGGAACAGCTCTACGACGCCATCATCGCCGACGGTCATCCCCTGCCGGCCATCTGTCCGCTGGATCTGGAAAAGGCCCCGCCGGAACAGTACCTGCGCGTCGCCGAGATGCTCGAGCACGAGTTCGGTCGCCTCGACGGTATCCTGCATGCCGCCGGCATGCTCGGCACCCTCACCCCCCTGGAGCACTACGACCTCAACCTCTGGTCGCGGGTCATGCAGGTCAATCTCAACGGTGCCTACCTGGTCACGCGCAGCTGCCTGCCCCTGCTGCGCCAGGCGCCCGACGCCTCGGTGATCTTCAGCGGCGACCGTCGCGGCCGCCAGGGCAAGGCCTACTGGGGCGCCTACGGCATCAGCCATGCTGCGGTGGAAAACCTCATGGAGACCCTGGCCGACGAACTGGAAGGCAATACCGCCGTCCGCGTCAACAGTCTCGACCCCGGCCCGCTACGCGGCCGGCTGCGCGCCCTGGCCTACCCCGGCGAAGACCCCAACCGCCTGCCCGAGGCCGATGCGCTGATGGCCCCCTACCTCTACCTCATGGGCCCCGACAGCGCGGCCGTCACCGGCCAGCGGCTGAGCGCGCAGGACCACTAGTGGTCCATGCGGGAAGTTCTGTGACTAAGGAGCACAGTGAGAAGGGACAGAGCAAGGCGGCAAAATGCTGGAATGGGGGCACCATTTCGAGTTTTGCCAACGCAGAAATGCGCCTTCTCACGCAGCGAACAGTGACATAAGTTTCCGCATGGACCACTAGGTCCTGGGGGTCGAGCAAGATCGGCGCGGCCATGGCCGGCCGCAGACCCAACGGCGAGCGGCGCCCCACAGCGCAAAAGTAAACTTGCCTCCCCATCTGCCGATGTAGTGACGAAGGCATGCCCGCCACCCCCGGGTGATGCCCCTACTGGATCAGCAGGTTGCACGGACCATGGGCCTACGCGCCAAGACCATCGCCATTACCTTCATCGCCGCCGCCCTCATGGCGGTGTTGTTGGCCTTTGGCCTCGAGACCCGCAGTCGCATCGTGCAGGTGGAAGCACGCTGGGTGGACTTCAACCACTATCTCGCCGGCGCCAACAACGCCCTTGCCCGCATCAATCGCCACCTGGGTTATGGCGGCTTCATCCACCACTTCAAGAACTACATCCTGCACCAGACCGACGACCTGCCCGCGCAGATTGAGGCGGACCTGCACCAGACCGAACACGCCATCGAGGACTACTACGCCCTGCAGCCCAGCGAGGCGGAGCGCGCGGCCCTGGACCGCCTCAACCATACCGTCCGTATCTACCGCGCCAAGTTCGACTTCGCCCGCAAGCTGGTGAGCGAGGGCAACAGCCCACGACAGATCGAGATCCACGTGCAGGTGAACGACACGCCGGCCCTGGCGGCCATCGACTTCCTCACCCGCAATGCCCTGGCGCAGGCCCAGCGCCACGAACAACAGACCAGCCAGGCCCTGAATGCGACCCTCGACTACACCAACCGCGGGGTGCTCCTGGTCCCCCTCATCGCCCTGGTCGCCGGGCTCCTGATCGTCTTCCTGCGCCGTCTGATGCAGGCCACGGAACAGGCCGCCGCGGCACGCAACTACGCCGAATCCCTGGTGGAGGCGGCACCGGATGCCTGGCTCATCGTGGATGAAGAGGGCGGCATCCAGGGCGTCAACGCCCTCAGTCTCTCGCTCTTCGGCTATGACGCCGAGGAGATGCAAGGCCTGAGCATCGAGGCGCTGATACCAAACCACCTGCGCCAGGCCCACGTGGGCATGCGCCAGGGCTTCTTCCGCCACCTCAGCCAGCGGCCCATGAACAAGAACCGGCCCCTGGTGGCGGTGAACAAGGCCGGGGAGGAATTTCCTGTCGAGGTCAGCCTGAGCTTCACCACCTACGAGGGGAAACCGCTGGCCATCGCGGCCATTCGCGACGTCACGGAAAAACGCCAGGCCGAGCAGCGCCTGCGCCTCACCCAGCAGGTGTTCGAACTCACGGCGGAGGCCATCCTGGTCACCGACGAGAACCTGCACATAGTGGACATGAATGCCGCCTTCTGCCGCCTCACCGGTTATTCCCGCGAGGACCTCATGGGGCAGACACCGCACATGTTCAGCGCCGACCAGCACGACGAGGCCTTCTATCACGAGGTGTGCCAGGTCCTCGGCGAAGAGAGCCACTGGCAGGGCGAGGTCTGGATCCGCCACCGCAGCGGCGAGGCCCAGCCCAGCTTGGGGACCTTCAGCGCGGTGCACAATGCCCAGGGCGTGGTCACCCACTACGTGGCGACCTACTCCGACATCAGCCACTTGAAGGAGAATGAGGACCGCCTGGAACTGCTGGCCCACTTCGACCAGCTCACCAGCCTGCCCAATCGCATGCTGTTCCACGACCGCCTGCGCAGTGCGCGGGCCCGCGCCCACCGCAACGGCACCCTGATGGCGGTCATGTATGTGGATCTGGACGGCTTCAAGGCGGTCAACGACACCCTCGGCCACGCCACTGGTGACAAGCTGCTGGGCAAGGCCGCGGCACAGTTGCGTGCCTGCGTGCGCGAGGACGATACGGTGGCGCGCCTGGGTGGCGACGAATTCGCGGTGGTGTTCAACGGACTGGAATCAGCAGAGATCCTGGCGCGCCTGGCGCAGCGCATCGTCGACAGCCTGAAGCTGGAGGTCCCCAGCGCCGATGGCCCCCTGCGCGTCGGCGGCAGCGCCGGCATCGCCGTCTACCCTCAGGACGGCGAGGACGTGGACGTCCTGCTGGAACGCGCCGACCAGGCCATGTACGAGGCCAAGCGCCGCGGCAAGGGCTGTTACTGTTTCTTCAGCGCCGTGCGCAACAACCTCGGCGGCTGAACCCTCAGCGCATGAGGTCGATGCTCACGCCCTGCTCACGCAGATGCTCGGCACGCTCGTCGATGTAGCGCTGGAACTCCGGCTGTTTGCGGTAGGCCCCCGAGGCCACGTAATCCAGGGCCGACTGTATATGGAAGGCCTTGAGATAGGCCTCGCTGCGAAATACCTCACGCCCCTCGGCATCGAAGAACACCAGCGTCGGCGTGTACTTGATGTCCAGCCGCCCCGCCCAGTCGCGCGCCGAGAGGCGTTGACCGTCCGGCGTCACCAGGGGCGTATCGGCCCACATGTTCACCTGAAAGACGGCGAAGCGGCGCAGCAGGGCCCGGGTCTCTGGGCGCTGCAGGATATCCTCGTGCAACTCGTCGCAATCGGCACAGCTGCCCTGCTCGAAGATCACCAGACGATGGCCGCCGGCCGGCGCGCGGGGTAGCTCCTTCAAAGGGCGGAAAAAGGGCTCGTCGTGCAGGGGGCCGGCCACGTTGGCCGCCGCCTGCTGGCGACGATAGAACTCGGCGAAGCGCTCCCGGCCCTCGCGATGCTGAGCCACGTAGTCCAGGGCGGCACGGAATTTCTCCGGCTTGTAATAGCCATTGATGCGCAAGGCCTCCCGCCCCTGTTCGTCGAGAAACAACAGGGTGGGGGTGAACATGACGCGTCGCTTGCGCGCAAACGCCTTCTCGCTGAGGGTCTCGCCATCCGTATCCGTGACCTCGCGATCGCCCCACAGGTTGATCGCCAGCACGTCGAGGGTCTCTTGCGTCCGACGAACGATCTCGGGCTGGCGGAAATTCACCGTCAGCAGCTTTTTGCAGTAAGGGCAGCCGTCCTGATAGAAATAGAGCAGCACCCGCTTGCCCTCGGCCTTGGCCTCGGCGATGTCTTCGTTCAAGTCGAGAAAGGAGGTCTTGAACCAGGCCGGGTGCTCGATGGCCCCGGGGTTGGTCATGTCGGGATTGAGTTCACCCTCACGCAGACCGGCCTCGGCGGTCAGCGCCATCGGCAGCAGGCAGAGCAATAACAGTCGTTGCATCATGGGTCTCTCCTCTTCGTGGCTGGACCGGTGACAGGCAGCCAAATGTGTGCGGCGTCAGAGTGAGACGCGCGCGGCGGTCAAAGATTCCACACCGTGTCCCTCTCGGCCACCTCTCCATATCCCCACCACAGATCCCGCGGCAGGCCGGGCGGGCGGCAAGAGCCCGCCCTCCCCGGCCATATTCCCGCCGCTCTAGGCCCGACCCAGGTGACGGATATTTGACAACAAACTGGCGCCTGGTGCGCGCAAAGCTCGCATCTCTTTGTATATACTGCTTTTATTTTTTTATGACGAAACCTGGCACGCTTTTCGCTTTTGTTCTCGCAGACACCATCGAACCCGGCCATCACGATGCCT